>JASHPR010000580.1 GCA_030038015.1 Streptosporangiaceae bacterium | reverse complement strand
GGGGCGCGTGGCGCGGGGCGGCCGGCGTGGCCAGCCGGGCGGCGGCGGCCAGCCGGGGCGCGTAACGTTCAAGGAATGTAAGGTCTTTCAGGCCTTCAGGCCGGGGAAGTCCTCCTCCCAGAACTCGGTCACGCCGCGGCTGCCGCCGGGCCGGCCGTTTTCCTGCTCCCGCAGCTCAACCCGGCGGATCTTGCCGGAGATCGTCTTCGGCAGGTCGGCGAACTCCAGCCGCCGGATGCGCTTGTACGGGGCCAGCCGCTCCCTGGCGTAGGCGAGGATCGAGAGCGCTGTGTCCGCGCCGGGCTCGTGGCCGGCCGCCAGGGACACGAATGCCTTGGGAACCGCGAGCCGCAGCGGGTCCGGCGACGGCACCACCGCCGCCTCGGCCACCGCCTCATGCTCGATCAGCACGTTCTCCAGCTCGAACGGGGAGATCCGGTAGTCGGACGCCTTGAACACGTCGTCCGTGCGGCCCACGTAGGTGATGTACCCGTCGGCGTCCCTGGTGGCGACGTCGCCGGTGTGGTAGTAGCCGCCGCGCATCGCCTCGGCGGCGCGTTCCGGGTCGTCCTTGTACCCGGTCATCAGGCCGAGCGGCCGCCAGGCCAGGGGCAGGCAGATCTCGCCCTCGTCGCGCTCATCGCCGGTGACCGGGTCGACGAGGGCCACCTCGTAGCCGGGCAGCGGCCTGCCCATCGAGCCCAGGCGGACCTCGGCGCCCGGCGGGTTGCCGATCTGCGCCGTGGTCTCCGTCTGGCCGTAGCCGTCGCGGACCGTGATGTTCCAGGCCCGGCGGACCTGCTCGATGACCTCGGGATTGAGCGGCTCGCCCGCGGCCACGCACTCGCGCAGCGTGCGCACGTCGGCGCTGGCCAGGTCGGACTGGACCAGCATCCGCCAGACCGTCGGCGGCGCGCACAGCGAGGTGACCTGGCAGGCCGGGATGGCCTGGAACAGGGCGCCGGCGGAGAACCGCTCGTGGCCCAGGATCAGCGACGTGGCGCCGGCGATCCACGGCGCGAACACGTTGCTCCACGCGTGCTTCGCCCAGCCCGGGGAGGAGATGTTCAGGTGCACGTCGCCCGGCTTCAGGCCGATCCAGTACATCGTGGACAGGTGGCCCGCTGGGTACGACACGTGCGTGTGCTCGACCAGCTTCGGCTGCGCCGTCGTGCCCGACGTGAAATACAGCAGCAGCGGGTCGGTGCCCATCGTCGGGCCGTCCGGGGTGAATTCCGCCGGGGCGTCGGCGGCCGCGCCGTACCGGTGCCAGCCCGGCTCGCCCGCGCCGCCGACGGCGACCTTCGTCCAGGTCCCGGCGAGGCCGGCGAACCTCGGCGTGTGCGCGTCCTCGGTGATGACGTGCTTGACGCCGCCGCGGGCGATCCTGTCCGCCAGGTCCACCGGGCCGAGCAGGGTGGACGCCGGGATGATCACAGCGCCGAGCTTGATCGCCGCGAGGATGACCTCCCACAGCGGGGCGATGTTGCCGAGCATGAGCAGCACCCGGTCGCCGCGGCGCACGCCGAGCCCGCGCAGCCAGCTGGCGACCTGGCTGGACCGGGCGGCCATGGCCGCGTAGCTCAGCCGGACGTCGCCGTCGGCGGTCACGACGCGCAGCGCGTCCCTGTCCGGGTGCTCGGCGGCGAGCACGTCGAACCAGTCCAGCGCCCAGTTGAACTCGTCGAGGTCCGGCCAGGTGAACTGGGTCCTCGCGGTCTCGTAGTCATCGCGGTGGCGCAGCAGCAGGTCGCGCGCTGCGCGGTAGGCCCTCGTGCCGCTCGTTTCGTCCTTGTGGTCGGTCATGCAGCCCATCGTTCCAGTTACGGGTGCGAACCTGCCAGCAGCAGCGCGAGGCGGTGCCACTGCTCCGCCGTGACCCGGGCGGCGGGCGACCGGGGGTCGATGCCCGCGCGGATCAGCAGCGCCCTGTGGGCGGCCAGGGCCGTGCCTGCGCTGGTGCCCGGGCTGCGGTAGGCGGCCCGCAGCAGCGCCCGGAGCTGCCGCTCGGCGTGGCCGGCGAGAGGACGCGGCCTGACGGTGACGGACAGGCGGGCCGCCGTGACCCGCGGCGGCGGGGCGAAGCTCGCCGGGCTGACCCGGCCGGCCAGCCGGATCCGGTAACGGGCGGTCCACCACGCGGTCTCGGCATCACGCGGCCGCGGGTCCGTCAGCCATCTCGCGGCGCCCCACGCGGCGATGAGCTCGGCCCCGGCCAGCCGGACGCCGGGGTCGCCGAGCAGGCGGCGGCAGAGCGCGGTGGTCAGCGAGAACGGCGGGCTGGCCACGACCAGGAACTCCCGGCGCGGCAGTGCCACCCGCCGCAGGTCCGCCTCGACCACGCGGACCGCCGGGTCGCCGCCGAATCTCCGCCGCAGCCGCTCGGCCATGCGGGGGTCACGCTCGACGGCGATCACGCGGGCCCCGGTCTCGGCCAGCCTGGCCGTGATCGCGCCGCCGCCGGCCCCGAGGTCGAGGACGAGGTGGCCCTCGGCGGCGCCGCAGGAGCGGACGAGATCGTCGATCAGCGCGTGATCACGCAGGAAGTGGGCACCGGCA
>JASHPR010000579.1 GCA_030038015.1 Streptosporangiaceae bacterium | reverse complement strand
CGGCTCCACCGTCAATTGACCGCTTTCACTGCCTCCCGAACTGGTCGGTCCCGCCTGGAGGGCTGCGGCCAGCACTGCCCGCCAGGACCGTGCTGCCCTGTGGTTCTGCCAGCGCCGCAAACCCCACGCTCTGCCACGAGCGCAGAATCACGCCGGCCAGCGGGTCGGGTGCCCCGCTGGTGATGCTGGGCGGCCTCGGCCTGGATGTGTCGGAGATGGACGCAGGCCATCTTGGCCAGCACCGCCGGGTGACGGTGAGGGATGCCCTAGACATCTGACCTCGTCTCCGGAATGGCCGTGGCCGCCTTCGATCGGCGCCGGCCTAGCCGCGGGCAGGAATGGCATATACGTCCGGCACGATCGCCGCTACCTGGTCGAGGGTGGTTTCGTCCCAGGGCCGTGCGGGGCTGACCATGGCGTGGTCGATCCCCAGGCCGGCCAGCTCGGCCAAGTGGGCGAGGACGCGGGCCCGGTCTCCGTCCGGGTCGACGAAGGTGGACACAGTCTTCTCGATGGCGCCATAGTCGCGGCCGGCGTCTTCGCAGTGAGACCTGAGGACTTCGAGCTTGTGCTTCAGGTTGTCGGCGAAACCGGTGCCGGCCAGGTCGAACAGGTTGCACATGTCGCCGTGGCGGGCGACAAGCCGCAGGGTCTTTCGCTCGCCGCTGCCTGCGATCAGAATCGGCGGGTGTGGGTGTTGCAGCGTGTTGGGCGAGTTGAGCGGCCGAAGCAGCTGGTAGTGGGTTCCCTCGTAGGGCGCCTCGTCTCCGCGCCACATCTGCAGGGCGATCTGAACCACTTCCTCCAGCCGCTCGAACCGTTCGGCCAGCGGCGGGAATGGTATGCCCAGCCCGTAGGCCTCGAAGTCGCGGGGTGAACGCCCGGGTGGCGGCTGGTTGAAGGGGGCGCCGGCGCCCACGCCGAAGATGACGCGGCCGCCGCTGAGCACGTCGATCGACGTCACCGCCTTGATCAGGACGCCGGGGTGGCGGTAGGCCACGCACGTGACCATCGTGCCCAGACGGATCCGCTCGGTTTCAGCGGCCAGGAACGCCAGCACGGCGTAGGCCTCGAGGAGTGGCGCCTCGGGCGGCTGGCCCGTGACCGGGATCTGGAAGAAGTGGTCCATGGTCCACAAGCTGTCGAAGCCGGCCTCGTCGGCACGCCGAGCCAAGCGAGAGAGCAGAGGCCTCATGCGCCCCGCCTCGGTCCCCAGTGGAAAGCCGCCCATCGAGATTCCGAGTTTCATGATGGTCATGCTGGTTCGGTCCTGGTCGGGCATCCAGGTCCCGTCGGATCGTGGGACTGCCAGTACCACCCAGAAGCCGGCCGGCAGGGCGAGACTGTTGGAGTGCAGGCAGGCGACGGAATCGGCTCCTATATTCAGGCCTGGCGTCACCGGCTCCGACCGGTGGACGCCGGCCTGCCGGCCGGCCTGTCCCGCCGGACCCGCGGGCTGCGCCGAGAAGAGCTGGCCTCGTTGGCCGGCATCTCGGTCGACTACCTGGTTCGTCTCGAGCAGGGCCGGGCCACCAACCCCTCGACGCAGGTGCTCGCCGCCCTGTCGCGCGCCCTGCAGCTGACGATCGAGGAACGTGACCACCTATACACCGTCGCCGGCCAGGCCCCCCCGAGAAGGTCCGCCATGACCACCCACATGCCGCCCAGCGTGCAGCGCCTGGTGGACCGGCTGGCCGATCTGCCGGTGGCCGTCTACGACCCGGCCTGGACGATCATCACGTGGAACGCGGCCTGGGCCGGGCTGATGGGCGATCCGTCGACCGTGAGCGGACGGGACCGCAACCTGATCTGGCGGACCTTCACCGGCAAGGCGACCCGGGTGCGCAAGAGCGGCACCGAGGTCGACGAGTTCGAGACCAACGCCGTCGCCGACCTACGGCGGGCGGTCGGCACCTACCCGGACGACGCCAGGCTGCGCCAGCTCGTTGACGAGCTCCGGCAGTCCAGCCCGCGATTCGCCAAGCTGTGGGCGGAGCGGGTGGTCAACACCACCGGCTCGAACAGCAAGACGATCGTTCATCCTGAGGTCGGTCCCATCACGCTCGACTGCGATGTGCTCACCGTGGCCGGCTCGGATCTGAGACTCGTCGTGTACACCGCTGAGCCATCGAGCCCGGACGCCGGCCGGCTCCGTCTCGTGCAGGTCATCGGGCTCCAGGAACTCGGCGCACCCGACCTGCCAGCGTGAGATAGGGCGGCGGCGCCCCAGAACCGCACGGCCGCCGAGCCCGCGGCCCGCAGCGACCTCGTGAGCTAATCCGGCCCGCCTGCCGGGCGCACGTCAGCCCGTTCGCGCTGGTGATAACCGGCGGTCATGCCGCCGTCGACCAGCAGCGTCGTCCCGGTGATGAAATCCGCCTCGTCGCTGGCGTAGAAAACCGCCGCGGCAGCCACGTCGCGGGACTGGCCGATCCTGCCGATTGGCGGGATCGGCCAGCCACCGCTCCCGGGGCGGTCCTCCTCCCCCGGCGGGGCCATGTGCCGCATCCCCGGCCAGGTGTCCCCCGGGCAGAGCACATTCGACCGCACGCCGTCCGGGCCCGCATCGAGCGCGAGCATCTTGCCGAGCATCACCACCGCCGCCTTCGACACCGAGTACAGCCCAATGGACTGCTCGCCCCAGATGCCCGCATCGGATGCAATGTGGATCATGCAACCGCGCCGGCGGGCCAGGTGCGGATGGGCGGCCTGCGCGTACAGGAAATAGCCCCGCACGTTCACGTTCATGATCCGGTCGTAGTCGGCCACGGGCGTGTCAAGCAGCCTCGCCTCAGTCCCGATTCCGGCGTTGTTGACCAGCACCTCAAGCCCCCCGAGCTGCTCAACCGCCAGGTCAACCGAACGGGCCACCGCATCAGGATCGCCAGCGTCAGCTGGCACGAACCCGGCTTGCCCGCCCGCACGCAGCGCTGCCTCGGCACGACAGCCCAGCTCCTGGTCCCGCCCGGTGACCACTACGGCCGCGCCCTCGCGCAAGAACTGCTCCGCGATCGCATAGCCGATGCCGCTCGTGCCACCGGTGACCAGCGCGTGCTTGCCCTCTAGCCGTCCCATGCCACCGTAGTCTGCCCGACGGCCCCTCACACGTTACGGGCGGCAACTACTAGTCCAGCGAGGCCGTCCGGGCGAGAATGGCGCAGTAGGTCATCGACATGTTCGCCGGCCCGGCCGCTGTACGCCCGGGCGGCGAGCGACAATGCCGGCTCGCTGCGGGTTCTGCAAAAATCCGGCTTTAAGGCAATTGGGACCGAGAAATCGTTAGCCACGGGACGGAACGAGGAGATCGAGGAAACCATCCTGCGGCTGGATACCT
>JASHPR010000578.1 GCA_030038015.1 Streptosporangiaceae bacterium | reverse complement strand
GCCCACCACAACCGCCAGCATGCCGAGGCGCTAGCCAAGATCGCGGTCGAGATCCAGGACGAGACCGACCGCCTCTCTCGTCCCGAGGAGAGCCCCGCGCGGTAGGCGGGCTTACCCCGGCAGCCGGATCACCCCCGCAGCCCCCGGCGGGGCAGGCCGGCCAATGCTCCCGGCCGGGCCAGGGTGCGGCCCGCCCGGCCCGGCGCCCATTCCCAGGGAACCCGGAGCGGGACCCGGACACGAACAGGATGTGTGGTCGCCGCCGCCTCCTCCCGCGGAGGGGGCGGCGGCCGGGAGCTCTTGCGGCGGGCCGCTGAGGGCAACGGTGCCGCAGTCGGCGCCGCCTTCGGCGTGTCCGTGGGCACCGTCAGCGCCGGCGTCGGTTCGGTGCCGGTGGCAGGCGGCTAAGCCAGGCGGCCGGGCGCCGCGCGTCAGCCGGATAGCCGCGCGTCAGCCGGATGGCTGAGGCGGGCGATAAGGCGCCTGGTCAGTCGAGGTAGTCGCGGAGGACCTGGGAACGGGACGGATGCCGGAGCTTCGACATCGTCTTCGACTCGATCTGCCGGATCCGCTCCCTGGTGACCCCGTACACCTTGCCGATCTCGTCGAGCGTCTTCGGCTGCCCGTCGGTCAGGCCGAACCGCATGGAGACCACGCCCGCCTCGCGCTCGGACAGCGTGTCGAGCACCGAGTGCAGCTGCTCCTGCAGCAGCGTGAAGCTGACCGCCTCCCCGGGCTGGATCGCCTCGGAGTCCTCGATCAGGTCGCCGAACTCGCTGTCGCCGTCTTCGCCGAGCGGGGTATGCAGGGATATCGGCTCACGGCCGTACTTCTGCACCTCAATGACCTTTTCCGGGGTCATGTCGAGCTCGGCCGCGAGCTCCTCAGGGGTCGGCTCCCTGCCCAGGTCCTGCAGCATCTGCCGCTGCACCCGGGCCAGCTTGTTGATGACCTCGACCATATGCACCGGGATCCGGATCGTCCGGGCCTGGTCCGCCATCGCGCGGGTGATCGCCTGCCGGATCCACCAGGTGGCGTACGTCGAGAACTTGTAGCCCTTGGTGTAGTCGAACTTCTCGACCGCGCGGATCAGGCCGAGGTTGCCCTCCTGGATCAGGTCGAGGAAGAGCATGCCGCGGCCGGTGTACCGCTTGGCCAGCGAGACCACGAGCCGCAGGTTCGCCTCGAGCAGGTGGTCCTTGGCCCGCCGGCCGTCGTCGGCTATCCACTCAAGGTCGTTCCTGGCCTCCGGCGGCAGCGAGCTGACGGCCTCGGCCAGTTTCTCCTCCGCGAACAGGCCCGCCTCGATGCGCTTCGCCAGCTCGACTTCCTGCTCCGCGTTGAGCAGCGGCACCTTGCCGATCTGCTTGAGGTAGTCCTTGACCGGATCCGACGTCGCCCCGGCGACCGCCACCTGGGCCGCGGGCAGGTCCTCGTCGTCGTCACCGTAGACGAACGCCTCGTCCTCGCCTTCTTCCCCGGCCGGCTTCACCGACTGGATCTGGCCGCCGGCCGTGGCCGGCCCGCCGTCCCCGCGCGCCCCGCGGCCCACGCCCTCCTGGCCTGCTTCAGCGCCGCCGGCTGCGGCGCCCACTTCGGGATCTTCGATCTCCAGCTCGATGATCTCGTCCTCGGCGTCTTCGTCATCGTCGTCATCGCCGACCACCAGGTCGGACAGCTCGACATCGACGTCCAGCTCGGTGACGGCCGTAAGGTCGGGCTCGCCGTCCAGGTCGGGCTCGCCGTCCAGGTCGGGGTCGCCGTCCAGGTCGACCTCGATGTCCAGGTCATCGCCGGCCGGGTCGGCGAAGTCGGCCTCGGCCGTCAGGTCATCGTCGGCACCGTCCTGGGCGACCGGGCCGGCCGGCTCCTCGGCCTCGGCGCTGTCCCCCGCTCCCGCGCTCCGCTCCCGCACGGCTGCGGCCGGAGCGCCCGCTTTGCGGGACCGCTGGCCGCCTCGCCGCCCAGAACGCTCCACGGCCTGCCCGGAGTCCTGGCGCTCGGCGGCAGGTCCCGTGCCGGGACCGCGCTGGCCTGCCGCTACCGGGTCGGCGCCCACGAGCGCGACCGCGGAATCAGCCCTCTTCCCTGCGCCATCAGCGGCGCCCGCGGCCGGCCCCGAAGGACCGCGCCCCGAAGGACCGCGCCCCGAAGTGACCCGCCCCGAAGTGACCCGCCCCGAAGGACCTCGCTCCGAAGGCTCCGGCACCGATGGCTCCGGCACCGAAGGACCCCGCCCCGAAGGAACCTGGCCTGACGGCCGTGACTGCCTCCGCGCTGCGGAGCTTGCAGCGCTTGCCAACGCGGTCACCCCTTCCCTTGCTGGATCGCGGCCGGGCACCCCGGACGAGCAGGCGGCCCCTGGCTGACCGAACTAGCAGGCGACACAGACACCTCTTCTGCAACCGTATGGCGAGAAATGGACCCTATCGTGCGGATCCTGCTCCCGAGACCGTGCCGGAAACCGGGCACCTGCCGCGGAAAACCGAGGCCGGGACCGGCTTGCCTCCCGACAACCACCTTAGGCGGAGTCGGCGGGTAGGTCGTACAGCAGCGACCGCTGGCCGCGAGTTCTCTCCCGAAACGACTGCCCCGCGCGCAGGTATGGTACCCACTTCCGTCACGCCTTGCCCTTCCTCGCAGCCGTCGTCGCCGCGACCGGCCGGGCCGCTACCCCGGGCTCACGCCGTGGGCTGTGCACGACGAGCACCGTCACGTCGTCGTCCTGCTCGTAGCCGGTCAGCATCCGGTCAACCAGGTAACTAAGGAGCAATGCGGGGTCTTCCACGGCCGTCGCCGGCGCCTCGGCCGCCACCGCCAGGAGCTCGTCCAGGCCCGCGTCAAGGCCGCGCCTGCGGTTCTCCACGAGCCCATCGGAGTAGAGCACGGCCGTGTCACCGGGCGGCAGCCGGAACGCGTACTGCTGGCGCGGGCTGGCCCAGCCGAGCGGCGTGCCCGCCACCGCCTTGTCCAGCCGGGGCTGCCCGTCGACCGACAGCAGCAGCAGCGGCAGGTGTCCGGCGCTGCCCGCCATCCCCTCGCCGCTGGCCGGGTCGAGGACCAGGTAAGCGACGGTGGTCACCTGCTCCTCGAGCTCGGTGGCGATGAACAGCCGGTCAAGCCCGGCCAGGACCGCCGCCGGGCGGGGATCGGTCAGGGCGAGAGCACGCAGCGCGTTGCGGACCCGGCCCATCCCGGCGGCGGCGGTGAGCCCCTTGCCCATCACGTCGCCGGCGGCCACCGCGAGCTTGCCGTCCGGGAGCCGGAACGCGTCGTACCAGTCTCCGCCGATCTCCATGTTCCTGGTCACCGGAAGGTAGCTGGCCTCCAGGATGATCCCGGGAACGGTCGGCAGCCGGTCGGGCAGCAGGCTCCGCTGCAGCGTCTCCGCGGTGGTGTGCTCCCGCTCGAACATCGACGCCCGCTCCAGGGCCAGCGCGCACTGTCCCGCCAGCGCCTCCAGGAACACCCGCTCCTCGTCCGCCACCCGGCGGGGCCTGGTGAAGGAGAACCTGAGCGCCCCGAGCGGTGCGCCCGAGGCGAGCAACGGCAGGCCCACCCAGGCCCGCTCGTCGGTGTACTGCAGGAACGTGTCGACGTTGGCCTCGGCCTCGAACTGCTTGCGGAGGGCTTCGGGGCTCTCCAGCAGCAGCGGGCGCCGGGTGAGGATGGCGGCGGTCATTACGCTCGGAACGTCGAGCGGGACATCACTGCCTACGAATCCCGGGCTGTCCGGAAGGCCTGCCGGGTTGATCGTGCGCAGCCGCAGCCGCTCCGGGTCGAGCATGGCGACGGCGGAGCGCTCGGCGCCGATCGCCGACCGGCCTACCTCGCTGATGACCTCAACGACCTGCTCCACGGTGATGGCCTCGGCCAGCATCGACGTGGCCTGCTGCAGCCGTACCGTTCGCAGCGCGGCGGCCGACAGCTGCTCCGTCAGGCGGCCCCGCATTTCCTCGGCCTCACGCTGGCCGGTGACGTCGCTGCTGGCACCCACCCACTCGACGATCTTCCCGTCCCGCTCGATGGGGACGGCGCGCACGTCGTAATGCCGGTAAGAGCCTGACTTGGTGCGGACCCGGTAACGGCCCTCGAAAACCTTGCCGGTATCGACGCAGTCGAGCCATTCGTGCTCAACGCGCTCGCGATCCTCGGGATGAATTGCGTCCAGCCAGCCGGTGCCCAGGTATTCATCGACCGTCTGGCCGGTGATCGCACGCCACTCCGGGGAATCCTCCGCGATCTTGCCGGTCGGCGTGGTCACCCACACGACCTGTGCCCCAGCCTGCACCAGCGACCGGTACCGCTCCTCGCTCCGCCGCAGCGCCTCCTCCGAGGCCCTGCGCTCGGTGATGTCGGCGGCGATCAGCACAACGCCGGTGATCGCCCCGTCCGGGTCATGCGAAGGGAACCACGAGAAGGACCAGTGCCGCACCTCACCGGCGGCGGCGACGGCCCGGTCGTCCTCGAGAACGGGCTCGTTGGCCGTGAGCGCCCGGCGGGCGGCCGACTCGGCGGACGCGCCAAGGTCTCCCGGCCAGACCTGCGAAGGCAGCCGCCCGGTGTAGTCACCCGCCTTGTTGCCGTGCAGCCCGGCGAGCGTCTCGTTGACCCTGCGGAAGCGGAGATCGCCGCCGATGAAGGCGAAGCCGATCGGAGCCTCGGTGAGCAGCGTCGCGAGCAGCGCTGAATCCGATACGTCCATGCCGGACAGGCGAGGCTTCGGCACGGATGTCCCTGTGCTCACCGGGGACTCCCCATATCCGTGCGAGCGCGCGCCATGAACGGTTCCTTCCTGCTCACTGCGGACACAAGAAGGCTAGCGGCATCTGCGCGCACAAGAGAGCTAGCGGCGACAACTTGGTAACCAGAGCCGACAAGCCGCCGAGCTCGCCCGCACCCCGCCGACGCCGGGCCCACGCCCCGGCCTCGCCCTGCGATGAGCAATATGTCCTCAATACTCGGTTATTGGCCGGTTAATGTCAGCCTTGAGCCCCGGGACTCCTGACCCCCGCAACAGAATGACCCTCCCCGGCGCGACCTGGGACCGGAGCCACCGGGGCGACCTGGGTGACAGCGACCGAGAGCCCCCGGAAATTCCGTGGCCCATGCTTCACCGCCTCATGCCCCCGTGGCCCCTCGCGGCCACCGCTCCCCCGCGAACCGACGTCGCGACCGTGTGTTGGCAACCGGACCCTCGCGCTCCATGGCACGATAGAGGCAGCTGCGTCTCATCGTCCACCCGGCTGACTTTAGGGGCGGAGTCTGCCAGCGTGAGGGAGAGAGCCCGGCTATGGCCGGCATCGGCAGAGGCGAGGGTATGAGCCGAGCAAATAGAGGCGACGACACGGGCAGAAACGGGCGGCGCGCCGCGCCGGGGCATGGCATCGGGTGCCGTACATCTGGAAAGCTAGCCCTGTGAACCCGCCGAGCCGACGCACAGAGCCGCCGGGCCGACCGGGGCATCACGGGCATTCCGGGCCTCCGCGGCAGAGGCCGGCCGTCACCCGTTCCGCGGCGCGGCCGAACGCGCTGTTCGCCGAGATGCTGCGGGCCGCACGGGAGCTGCTCGCCGTCCGCAGCCCGCTGGATGCCGAGCTGATGGTCAGCGAACTGCTCGGCACCTGGTGGGGCCAGCAGGGCAGCGGCCGCCCGGGCGGCCGCCAGCCGCGGCGCCGCCGGGCCGATGTCGAGGAGCTGGTGGGCGAGGGGCTGGTCGCCTACGCGGCCGAGCAGGGCAGCCCGGCGGCGCTGGCGCTGCTGTCCGGGATCGCCTGCCTGGGCACGCCGCACCAGGCAGCCAGCGCCGAGCAGGCCGCCCTGGCCCTGATGGAACGGGGCGTCGCCAGGCCGAAATGGGCCGAGCACGTCGGTGCCGTGGCGGCCGCCGAGTGCTACCTGAACTCTGACTCCTACGGCGACCGCGACGAGGTCGTGTGCGTCTTCAGCTACGCCGGCCAGGACGAGCACGCCCTGGTCGTGATCGTCGACTACAACGCCGGCGGCCTGGCCCGGGACGGCTGGGTGACCTCGCAGGTGGCCAAGCTGCTCGACTACTGCAGCCAGTCCGCTTCCGCGTTCACGCAGATTCAGCCGCCACACGCCCGCCGGCTGCTCGAGTCCGCGCTGGCGGTGAGCGAGCGGGCCGCCGACCCGCCGGTCAGCAGCTCGTTCCCCTCCTACCATGCGTTCATCAGGGCGCGGGTGCGGACGCTGCCGCCCACCCAGTCCGGGCACCGCGGCGGGGGCGCGGGCCAGCCTGCCATCACCGGCCAGCCAGGCAGCACGGCGACCGCCCGCCGCCAGACCTGGCGCAAGGACCGCAGGGCCATGCTCGTTGCCGAGTTCCTCGCCTCCGACGAGGCCGAGGACCTGTCCGACCGCGAGGCGGCCAGCCGGTGCGCCGACCACATCGTCGACTACGGCTGCGACCAGGATTTCGGCCGGCCGCTGCGGATGAGCCCGGCGAAGGTGGAGACGTTCCTGCTGGACTGGCTGCCGCGCAGGGTCATGCTCTCCCCGGCCGAGCAGCACGCGATGCCGCACGTGCTGGCAGCCTGGGTGCGCTGGGCAGGCGCCCGCGAGGGCCGGGACGCCGACGCGATACGTTCCACGCTGGACGCGGTGTACGACTCGATGGGCACGTTCACCAGGGTCTACCACGACCCCGCGTCCTTCGGCCTGGAGCCGAAGCTCGTGGCCAGGCTGCTGCCGGACTCCGACCTGGAGGCGCTGCCGCGGCGGGTCTTCGCCTGCGGCGTGCTGGAGGGCAGCTACCAGGGGATTGATCTCGGCGCGCTCGACCCAGCCAAGCCGGCCGACCGCAGGATCCTGCTGGCCGCCGATCACGACAGCCCGGGCGGCGTGCACGGCCAGGCCGCGGATGATGAGCACATGGACCGGCACCTGGCGCTGGCCGACCGGCTCTGGCGCGGCGATCCGCCGGAGCTGTGGGAGGCGGCACAGCGCCTGCTCGATATCGGCGAGGACCGGCACGCGGTGCTGCACACGCTGATGGAGACGATCAGGTCGGCGGGAACCGACCAGAAGGCCATCGCCGCGGCGCTCTACGAGCTGCCCCCGGAGGAGCCCGGGGGGCAGGGAGGGTGACCCCGGGGCCCGGCGTCATCGACCTGAACGCCGATCTGGGCGAGAGCTTCGGCGCCTGGCGTCTCGGCGACGACGAGGCCCTGCTGGCGGTCGTCACCAGCGCGAACATCGCGTGCGGCTTCCACGCGGGCGACCCGCTCACGATCCGGCGCGCGTGCGCCGGCGCGGTGGCCCACGGGGTGCGGATCGGTGCCCAGGTCTCCTACCGGGACCTGGCCGGCTTCGGCCGCAGGGAGATGGACCTGCCGGCGGAGGAACTGACCGCGGAGCTGCTGTACCAGATCGCGGCGCTGGACGGGATCGCCCGCGCGGAGGGCGGGCAGGTCGGCTACGTGAAGCCGCACGGCGCCCTGTACAACAGGTGCGCCAGGGACCCGGCCCAGGCCGCGGCGCTCGCGGCGGCGATCAGCGCCTACGACCGGCGGCTGCCGCTGCTGACCCTGCCGGACAGCGAGGCCGAGCGGGCAGCGGCAGAGGCGGGGCTCACCGTGGTCGCCGAGGCCTTCGCGGATCGCGCGTACCGCGCCGACGGCACGCTCGTCCCGCGCGGCCAGCCGGGTGCCCTGATCACCGACCCGGCGACCGCGGCCGCCCGCGTGGCCTCGATGGCCACCAGCCGCATGCTGCCGTCCCTGGACGGGCTGGAGATCCCCGCACGGTTCCGCTCGGTGTGCGTGCACGGCGACACCGCCGAGGCGGTCGCGCTGGCCAGGGCGGTCAGGGAAGCCCTGGAACGCGCCGGGGTGAAAGTGGCGCCGTTCGCGTGATGCCCTGGCGCCCGGCCGGCGATGCCGCGCTGCTGCTGCAGGCGGAAGGGGTGGCCGCCAGGCTCGCTGCCGCGATTTTTGCTGAACGTGTAGCGGGCGTGCTCGATGTGATCCCAGGCGCCGGTACCGTCCTGGTGACCACCGAGCCAGGGATCCTGGACCTCGGCGAGCTGGCCGGGCGGCTGCTGGCGCTGCCGCTCCCGCCGGCCGGCCAGGACGAGCCGCCGCTGACCGAGATCCCCGTGGTTTATGACGGCCCGGACCTGGCCGAGGTGGCGGAGCTGACCGGGCTGTCCGCCGACCAGGTCGTGGCCAGGCACGTCGCTGGCGAGTACACCGTGGGGTGGCTGGGCTTCTCGCCGGGCTTCGGCTACCTGACCGGGCTTGACCCGGTGCTGGCCACGGTGCCCCGCCTGGCAGAGCCAAGGCTGCGGGTGCCAGCGGGGGCCGTGGCGATCGCGGGCGGACTGGCGGCGGTGTACCCGGCCGCGTCCCCCGGCGGCTGGCGCCTCCTCGGACGCACAACGGCCGTGCTGTGGGACCCCGACCGCGACCCGCCCGCCGTGCTGGCCCCCGGCATGCGCGTCCGCTTCCGCGAGGCCGGCCCCACGACCGCACCAGCCCCACCAGCTGCGGCCCCCCTTGCCACGCGGACCACACTAGCCCCGCCAGCCCCAGCAGCCACCACCTACCTGGGCCCGCCGACTCCACCAGCCACACCGACCAAGGGCCGCCCCGGCACCCCTGCCACGCACACCCCAGCAGCCACACCAGCCACGGGTCACCCGGGCCCGCCGACCCCGCCAGCCACACCGACCAAGGGCCGCCCCGGCACCCCTGCCACGCAGACCCCAGCAGCCACACCAGCCACGGATCGCCCCGGCGATTTCCATGATCCTGGTGGATTGGGGACGAATATGGTCACCAATCAACCACGATCATGGAAAAGCGGCCCCGTGATCGAGGTGATCAAGCCAGGACCGCTGGCGACGGTGCAGGACCTGGGGCGGCCGGGGTCCGGGCACCTGGGGGTGCCGCACTCCGGCGCCGCCGACCCGGCCAGCCTGCGGCTGGCGAACCGGCTGGTGGGCAACCCGGACGGCGCCGCCGGCATCGAGCTCACCCTTGGCCGGGCCGCGCTCAGGTTCCCCGCGGGAGCCTGGGTCGCGGTCACCGGCGCGCCCGCCCCGGTGACCCTGGAGACCGAACCGCAGGAGGCGGCCCAGCACGCGCGGGGCGGCGGCGCGATGCCCGGAACGCCAGGCGGCGCGGCAGCCAGCC
>JASHPR010000577.1 GCA_030038015.1 Streptosporangiaceae bacterium | reverse complement strand
CCGCCGGCCCAGGCGCAGCCCCGCGGCCCGTGGACCAGGTCGCAGGAGAAGCTCGCGCTCCTCTACAACGAGCAAGGGCTCAGGCCCGCCGAGATAGCCGGCAAGCTCGGCATCAGCAGCTACCTGGTGACCCAGATCATCCTTTCCGCAAAGAACCGCGGGAAGCTCTGAGCGCCGGCACCAGCCGTCCCGCCGATCTTGGTTCGCCGGGCCGAGTTGCCGCATAAGGGATAATGAGGACGTGATGGTGGCCACGGCCGGCGCGCCCCGGGCGCGGTGAGCCGTGACCCCGCGTCTCCCGCTTGAGGACATCCGGGTCATCGATCTGACGGTCGCGCGCGCCGGCCCTACCTGCGTCCGGCAGCTGGCCGGCTGGGGGGCGGACGTCATCCGCGTGGAGCCGCCGCCCGACCCGGCCGACCCGGGCCTGACCGGCAGCCGGCACGGCTGCGACTTCCAGCACCTGCACCGGAACAAGCGGTCGCTGTCGCTGAACCTGAAGGCGCCGGGCGCCCGCGAGGTGCTGATGCGCCTGGTCGGCTCGGCCGATGTGCTGATCGAGAACATGCGCCCGCCGGTCAAGGACCGGCTGGGGTTCGGCTTCGCCGCCGTGCACGCGCAGAACCCGCGCCTGGTCTACGGATCGATCTCCGGCTTCGGCCAGGATGGCCCCTACGCCGGCCGGGGCGGCGTGGACCAGATCGCCCAGGGCATGGGCGGCCTGATGAGCGTGACCGGCCTGCCGGGCGGCGGCCCGGTGCGCGCCGGTATCCCGGTGGCCGACCTGGCCGCCGGGCTCCACCTCGCGGCCGGCGTGCTGGTCGCCTTGCACGACAGGGACCGGACCGGGACCGGGCGATGGGTGCAGACCTCCCTGCTGGACTCGGTGATCGCGATGATGGACTTCCAGGCAGCCAGGTGGACCATCGACCGGGAGGTCCCGCCGCAGGCGGGCAACCACCACCCGATGAGCGTGCCGATGGGCTGCTTCGAGTCCGCCGACGGCCACGTCAACATCGCCGGCGCGGGCGGGCGCCTGCTGGACAGCCTGTGCCAGGTGATCGGCCTGCCCGGCATCCCCGAAGACCCGCGCTTCGACTCGCCCGCCAAGAGGTCGGCGAACCGCGGCGAACTCAACGCGCTGATCGCCGAGCGGCTGCGCACCCGGACGACAGCCGAGTGGGTGGCCGCGCTGAACGAGGCCGGGGTGCCATGCGGGCCGGTCTACCGGATGGACGAGGTGTCCGCCGACCCGCAGGTCGAGCATCTGGCGATGACCGAGCCCGTGCAGCATCCCGCCCTCGGCCGCCTGGACATCCTGCGGAACGCGGTGCGGATGACCGGCGCGCCTGGCACCGTCCGCGCGCCGAGCCCCGATATCGGGGACCATACCGACGAGGTGCTCGCCGAGCTTGGCTACCCGCGCGCTGAGATCGACAGCCTCCGCGTGCAAGGAGTGATCTGAGAGGACCCGCATGTCGTCACCGAGTTCGCCCGTTGGGAACGAGACCGGCACCGGCAAGCTGCTCGTCGACGTGGCCGACGGGGTGGCGGTCGTCACCATCAACAACCCGGCCAAGCGCAACGCCCTGTCCAGCGACATCCGGGGAGCGCTGCCAGGCCTGGTCACGGCGCTCCAGGCCGACGCCGGCGTCCGGGTCGTGATCATCACCGGCGCCGGGGACAAGGCCTTCGCCTCGGGCGCGGACATCTCCGAGTTCGCCGAGCGGCGCACCTCCCCCGCCGCCCGTACCGAGTACGACCGGATGGCGGCAGCGCTCAGCCAGGCCTGGGACAGCCTCGAGAAGCCGCTCATCGCGATGATCCGCGGGTTCTGCATCGGCGGGGGCCTGTTTATCGCGTTGCAGGCGGATATCCGCATCGCATCGGATGACAGCCAGTTCGGCATACCTGCCGCCCGCCTGGGCGTGGGGCCGGGCCTCCCGGGCGTGACGGCGTTGCTGGGCCTGGTCGGGCCGGCCAGGACCGCGGAGATCCTGTTCTCCGCGCGGCGGTATCCGGCCGCCGAAGCCCTCCAGATGGGGCTGGTCAACCAGGTCGTCCCGGCCGCGAGCCTGCAGGACGAGACGATGAGCCTGGCCCGCGCCATCGCAGCCAACGCGCCGCTCACCGTCGCCGCCGCCAAGGCCGCAATCCGCGCGGCAAGCCAGCCCCGGCCGGACCTGGCCAGGGTGGAAGCGATGATCGAGGCCTGCTTCCGGTCGGACGACTACCGCGAAGGACAGCGCGCCTTCGCCGAGAAGCGCCCGCCGGCATTCACCGGGCGGTGACCCGCGAGGTCAGGACGCGGTGAAACGCCGGTAGCGCAGCGCGCTGATCCGGTATCCCAGGCCGAAGAGCAGCACCAGCCCCAGTGCCGCCGCGGCGAGCCTTGCCGGCCTGCCGGGCGGCGCAGAACCGTTCACGCGGTAAACCTCCCCTCGCCGGTCACAGCGCAGCGGGGTTTCGCCGCGCCTTCTCTCCCCGCCGTTGCCAGCGCCTCGCCCGGGCCGGTGAATGTACCGCTGTGCGGGTAATAGCGAGCCTTCTCGTACATTCACGCCGGCCCGAGCCGGCCATCACCTGACCTACCCCGCCAGCCCGCTCGCAGATGGCGCCGCCGAGAGCCTTGCCGTAACTTTACGTAGCATTTCAATGACGGAAAGGTGTCCAAAACGCACCGTCACGCCCGGGTGCCGGCCTGGCCGTCCCGTGGCCTCAGCATGACGAGCAGCAGCGCCAGGCCCAGGGCGATGCACACGAGGCTGATCACCGAGCCGAGCACGAGGTTGCTGACCCGGTACCCGGCGGTGAGGCCGTCCAGCCTGATGGCCAGGGCGATCACGCCGATTCGCAGCAGGTTCCCGGCGACCATCACGGCCGACACCGCGGCGAGAGCGGTCCCGGTCCGGCGCACCTGGCGCTGGCCGGGGACGATCAGGACCATTCCCAGCCCGCACAGCGGCGCGATAAGCAGCGCTGAGCTGCAACTGGGCGTGATCGCCAGGCCGAAGGCACCCGGCGTGCCAATGCCGAACCGCACGACCGGGGCACCAGGCGGCGCCTCGGCTGGCGTGACGAGGTTGCAGAGATGCGCGGCGCCGGCCGCCTCGAGGTGGCGGACCTGGTACTGGAAGACGATCAGCGTGAAGCCGATCCCGGCGAGCAGGCCGACCGCGGTCACCCGGCCGACGACCCAGAGCAGCGGATGGCCCGCGCTGTGC
This sequence comes from Streptosporangiaceae bacterium, assembly GCA_030038015.1. Classification (GTDB taxonomy): domain Bacteria; phylum Actinomycetota; class Actinomycetes; order Streptosporangiales; family Streptosporangiaceae; genus JASHPR01. The sequence goes on along the minus strand of JASHPR010000577.1, from coordinate 1,505 downwards.
CTGCCATGCGGCCACGGCCTGCGGCGCCGCCCGCGCAGCCGGGGCGGCACGGGCAGGTTGAGGTCGCGCTGCACGGCTTGCGGACTCCTCAGCGAGAAAGCATCAGCCCGTCGGCCGGAAACACCCGACGCGGCACCGTCACCACCAGAGCACCGGCCAGTCAGCAAGCACCTTGGCCGGGCAGCGGCCAGCCGGCGGGCGGGCGCGCCAGCACCGGCTGACACGGCTTGCGGAATGGCCGGCGGGCGCACGCACCGCCCGCATGCACCGGCGCACGCACCGCCCGCATGCACGGGCGCACGCACCGCCCGCATGTACCGGCGCACGCACCGCCCGAATGCACGGGCGCACGCACCGCCCGCGTGAACGGCGAGCACCGTGCTGGCCGTTGGCCTGCCGGAACCGGCCAGGCCGAGCATCAATCACTTTTCGTAGTCATCAATGAGCGTAGAGCTACGAAAGTCCGCCAGCAAGCGCAAGCGCGGTTCGCGGCAATGGCGCCGATCGGGCCTGTCGCCCTTAGTCTCCGGAACTGGGGCCGATGCTGGCCCACGCCTCAGGCGCGGGGCACGCGTGCCCGGGTAGCGATCCGGGGAATGCCAGCCGCCGCCGGGCCGTTCCTGGCTACCTGTGCCGGCTGGGCGGGAGATACGCGACGAGCCTGAGCACGTGGGTCCCCGGCAGCAGGTGCCTGCGCCAGCCGCGCGCGTAGCGCGGCCGCCCGGTCCCCTGGTACTCGAGCAGGGCGACCCGTTCCGAGCGCGCGGCACCCGCCAGCCCCGGCGCCGACGCGCAGCCGGCGTAGAAGGCGACCGGGATGTACTGCTGGCCCTTGATCAGGCACGGCGGCTGCACGCCCAGGCTCCTCAGGTCGGCGACGATCCTGGTGTAGTCGTTGTGGAAGGTGACCGTGCCGCCGACCTCGTGGTCGAGCACCAGGTGCTGCGCCAGCACCTGCGCGGCCAGGCAGAACACGACCGCAAACCGGGTCAGCGGCTGCAGGTCCGGGCGCACGCCGGTCAGCAGCAAGCCGATCCCGTCGGCGACCGGCAGCGCGAGGAGAGCGTAGGCAGGCAGCAGGAACCGCGGCGCCGCATAGTCGATCAGGAACAGGTACTGCACGGCGACGCAGAACCCGCCGACAGCGGGTAGCAGCGCGGACCCCAGCCGGCCCGCCCGCCGCGCCGCGAAGAGGCCGAGCGCGACGAGCACGGGCAGTGCCAGCCACCAGAGGCTGAGTTCAGGGCGCCGCCAGCCGACCGTGCAGGGGCGGCAGAGCGTGGGGCCGTTGACCGCGCGCAACTCGGCCCACACCGCGAAGTGCAGCGCGAACCCGCCCTGCTCCGCCCCTGCTGCATGCAGCCGGGCCAGCGGGCCGCCGAACCGCAGGTACGCCTCGGCCACCCACTCGGCGCCGCCGGCGACCAGCCCGGCCACGGTCGCCGCGGCCAGCTGCCACCGCCGCCACGCGGCCACCACGGCCGTGGCGGCGACCAGCGGCACGG
>JASHPR010000576.1 GCA_030038015.1 Streptosporangiaceae bacterium | reverse complement strand
CGAGCGTGCCGGCCAGCGCGGCGCGATCCGGCCGGGCCGGCAGCCCGGCCGCGGTGAGCGCGGCCGCGGCCGGGTGGGCGTGCCCGTCGAACGGCATGCCCTCCGGCGCGCAGCAGCCCGGATCCTGGCAGACATAGGACCAGTAGCGGCCGTCCTCCACCCGGAGCAGGTCGCGGAGCGTGATCCCGGCATCGTGCAGGGCCGTCCTGAGCTGCTCGGCGACCGGCGTGACCAAGGTTCCGGCGCCGTACCCGGCGGCGATGGCCGTCGTGATCCGCCGCTTCCGCAGCACCGCGACCGCGTGCTCCGCGATGTGCCGCGCTCTCCCGGCATCGGGCGGGTCCGGCAGGTCGTAGCGGAAGCCGAGCACGATCCGGCCGCGCCGCGCGTCAAGCCCGACGACGACCATGCTCCGGCTCGGATGGAATCCCAGCAGGTGGGGGACGACCGCGAGGAAACCTGCCACGGAGCTGACCCTGACCCGGGGCACCTCCCGGCCCTGCTGGCTGCTGCTGTGCGGGGTCTGGTCACCCGCGTGCGTGTCTGTCATGTGGCCAGGCTGCGGCGGGCAGGCCCGCCGGCGCGACTGGGATGGCCGCCGGCCTGTGCACAACGGGACCGTGTCCACAGACCCGCTTAACCGGGTTGACAACGCCCGAGGAACCGGTCCATCAGATCCGGGACCAGCGCGGTGTCACACTGGCCGGCCTGGCGGTGCTTAGGTGACGGAGAGGATCAGAATGGAAGCCAGCTCCGTGACCCATGTGCGATCATCACCGCCGCAGGCCTCGTTCCCCGCGTTCGAGCGGTTTTTCCGCGAGCAGTACCCCGTGGTCGTCCGCATCGCCTTCGGCGTCCTCGGCGATGCCCAGGCGGCCCAGGACGTCGCCCAGGACGTCTTCATCAGCGCGTTCAAGCGGTTCGGGGAGCCCGAGGAACCGGATCAGGCGCGCGCCTGGGTCCGGGCGGCCGCGGCGCACACGGCGCTCAACACCATCCGGGGCGAGCGTCGCCGGGACCGCCGGCAGCGGGCATCCGGCGCCGCGGTACCCGGGCCGGGGCCCGAGGAGACCGTGCTGGCCGCCGAATCCCGGGCCGAGGTCAGGCGGGCGCTCAGCCGCCTGCCCCGCAAGGCCGCCACGGTCCTGGTGCTCCGGCACAACGGCCTGAGCTACGCGGAGGTGGCCGAGGCCATGGACGTCAAGGTGGGGCACGTGGGCACGATGCTCCGCCGCGCCGAATCAGCGCTACGCAAGGAGTTGCAGAATGCACCACGTATCTAACCCGGTCTTGCGCCGTCTGGTGGACGAGCCGCTGGCCGTGCCCGACCGGGACCGCCGCCATCTGGCCGGCTGCGGCCGCTGCCGCGCCCAGAGCGGCGAGGTCGCCGGCGACGCGGCTCTGGCCGCGTCGCTGCTGGGCGCGCCCCGGGAGATCGCCGACATCGACCTGGAGTGGATCCTGCTGCAGGACCAGCTCGCGAAGCACCGGCCGGGCCGGCGCCAGGCCGCCCGCACGCCCCGGCGCATGCCACGGCGGCTGGCCCGTATCTCGGCCGGCACCGGCACCGCCGTGGTGGCCGGCGTGCTCGCCGTCGGCGCGGCCGCCGCCGCCGTGCTCAACACCGTCTACGCCCCGACCCAGGTGGCGCCGGTCCGGGTCAGCGCGAGCGACCTGCGCGCGATCGAGAGCATCACCGGCATCGGCTCCGCCCAGCTATCCCGCGGTCTGCCGCCCTCGGGTTCGCTGCGGCTCGCCTTCGGCGAGGTGAGCTGGACCTCGGCCGGCGGCCCCCAGCAGGTGAGCTCGATCGCACGCGCCACCGCGCTGGCTCACCTGGCCTTCCCCACTCCCGGCACGCTGCCCGGCGGTGTGGGGCCGGTCCGCCGCGTCGCGGTGCAGCCGCAGGTGACGGCCACCGTGCGGTTCAGCCAGAGCGCAGGCCCGGATATTGCCGGGAGCGCCCTGCAGATCACCGTGGGCCCGGCGATCGCGGTCCAGTACGGCAGCACGACGGGTAGTGGCAACCTGGTCACGCTGGCCATCGTGGCCGTGCGGCGGCCGGTGGCAACCTCGGCCGGTGCGACCGCGGGGGAGCTGGAGACGTTCCTGCTGCGTCGGCCGGGCCTGCCTGCCGGCCTGAGCGAGGAACTGCGGCTGCTCGGCAAGCCGGGCGCGATCCTGCCGGTGCCGGTGCCGTCCGGGATGTGGGAGCAGCTGGAGCACATCGGCGGGGTGCCAGCGGTGCTGGTCACCGAGCCGAACGGGTTCGCGTCCGGGGTGATCTGGGAAAGCCGGGACGGCGTCGTGCACGCGGTTGGCGGCCTGCTGGACAAGGAGGACCTGCTCGGTGTCGCCAGCCAGATCGGGTGAGCACGTTGCCGTGCCCGGTCCCGGAACGGGCAGCCCCAGCGCCTGCGGGCAGGCGCCGGGGTCCCCGGCCATCCACGCGATCGAGCTGAGCAAGCGCTACGGCCGCACAGTCGCGCTCGCCGGGCTGTCGATGACCGTGGCCCGCGGCGAGGTCTTCGGCTTTCTCGGCCCGAACGGGGCGGGCAAGACCACCGCGGTCAAGCTGCTGCTCGGGCTGGCCAGGCCGACCGGCGGCGAGGCCATGGTGCTGGGCGCGCCGGCCGGGGACCGGGAGACCCGGAGGCAGATCGGCTACCTGCCGGAGCTGTTCCGGTTCCAGAGCTGGCTGACCGCCCGCGAGGTGCTGATCCTGCACTGCCGCCTGATGCGGCTGCCCCGGGCGCGCCGCGCAGCCGCGGCGGACGACGCCCTGCACCTCGTCGGCCTGTCCGGCCGGGGCGGCGACAAGGTCGGCACGTTCTCCAAGGGCATGCAGCAGCGGCTGGGCCTGGGGGTGGCGCTGCTCGGCGAGCCTGCGCTGGTCGTGCTGGACGAGCCGACCAGCGCCCTCGACCCGGTGGGGCGGCACCAGGTCCGCGTGATCATCCGCGAGCTGCGCGACCGGGGAACCACGGTCTTCCTCAACACCCACCTGCTGGAGGAGGCCGAGCACGTGTGCGACCGGGTGACGATCCTCAGCAAGGGGCGGTCGCGCGCCACCGGGACGCTGGGTGAGCTGAGGGTCCGCCGGCCCGGCGTCCGGCTCCGGGTGACCGGCCTGCCCAGCGGGTGGTGGCACTCCCTGGGCGCGTTCGGCCGCTGGGCCGCGGAGGGGGACTGGCTGCGCGTCGATCAGATGACAGTTGGGCGGGTGCCGGAACTGGTGGCGGCGATCGTCTCGCTCGGCGGCCGGGTCGAGGCGGTCATACCGGAGCACCAGAGCCTCGAAGAGAGCTTCCTCAAGCTGCTGGGGGAAACATGAGCGAGCCGACGGCTTTCCGGGGAGCGGGAAAATGAGCGCGGTGCTGGCCATAGCGTCGCTCACCGTGCGGGAGGCGGTGCGCCGCAGGCTCGTGGCCGCGTTCGCGCTGATCTCCGTCGTGCTCGCCGGCGCCAGCGGCTGGGGTTTCTACCGGCTCAGCCACGGCACCGCGTTCACCTCGGGCGAGACAGACCTGGCGCTCCCCCAGGCGGTCGTGCTGTTTATGTTCATGCTGAGCTTCGTGGTCGCGCTCAGCGCGTCGGCCATCGCCTCGCTGGCGGTCTCCGGCGAGATCGACTCGGGCGTCCTGCAGGCCGTCGTCGCCCGCCCCGTCCGGCGGGGCGACGTGCTCCTCGGCAAGTGGCTGGGGATGGCCGGCCTGCTCGCCGCCTACACCGCGATCGTGAGCGGCCTGGAGGCCGGCGTCGTGTACTGGGCCAGCGGCTTCGTCGCGCCCGACCCGGCCGCCTCGGCGGCGTTCGTCTTCGGCGAGGGCGTGGTGCTGCTGACGCTGGTGCTGCTGCTCAGCACCCGGCTGTCCGCGCTCGCTGCGGGCGTGATCGGCGTGGCGCTGTTCGGCATGGCCTGGCTCGCGGGCGTCGCCGGGAGCCTGGCCACCGCGTTCAACATCCGCGCCATGCACACGGTGAGCGAGATCAGCCAGTACGTGCTGCCGACCGACGGGCTGTGGCACGGCGCCATGTACTACCTGGAGCCGACGTCGTTCGTCGCGCAGCAACTCGCCCAGTCGCCCGTGGCGGGCGGCGACCCGTTCCTGGCGCTGGCGCCGCCCTCATGGCAGTACCTGGCCTGGGCGGGCATCTGGATCCTGCTCGTCCTGGTGCTCGGCCTGGCCAGCTTCCAGCGGCGGGAGCTGTAGCCGCTTGCTGAAGAACACCCGCCGGAACCCGTCCTGCCCGGCCCGGTGCGTCTCGGTGCAGCCGCGCATGGGGCAGCAGCCAGGTTCCCGGCCATCGCCTCGTTCGGGTACAGGCGGACCTCGCCGAGCCCGCGCGCCCGCGCCTCGCCTTCGGCGAGCGCGAGCAGCCGCGCGCCGATGCCGCGGCGCGGCGCACGGTCAGCACGGCCCCATGCTCCCAGGCCGCGCTCGTCAGGTCCCGGGCTTCAGGCCGATGCGCCGGTACAGCGCACCCGCGTTCCCGGCACGCAGGATCTGGGTGAAGTGGCTCTGGAAATAGCTTCTGAGCGCCGGCGTCCAGGCCACCCTGTGGTTGTTCAGGCCGGACAGCCACACATACTGGGCATGGTCGAAGGCGTAGGTCCACACCGCGTCCACCGCCTGGTACCTGGCGGCACCGGTCTCGGGGTCGCGGCCGTGGGACAGCGCGTAGTTGGTCCCCGTGGCGTCGAGCAGCAGCGAGCAGCCGGGCACGTCCGAGACCAGCCGGTCGGCCATCACGCTGAACGACACCTCGTCGGCGAGCAGGCACGCTCCCGGCGGGATCATGCGCCGCGCCGCGGTGACCACGGAGAGGGGCAGGTGCGGGGTGTTGCTGCCCTCCCAGCCGAACTGGATGACGGCCATCACCAGGATCGCCAGGCCCGCCAGGCACGCCCCGCCCCAGTGCAGCGCCGCAGGGGCGGCCGCGCGCCCGCCGGGTGCCACGCCGCCGCCGGATATCAGCGGGAGGTCACGCACGAGCGCGGACAGCGGCAGCGCGATGGCCATGGCGAGGAACGGCGCCAGGAAAGCGGCGAAGTGATAGTGGAACTGGCTGGGCCAGAGGAACGCGATGACGATGAACGCGGCCGAGCCCACGGCGAACGCGTCGAGCGCGGGCGGCGGCCGCCAGGTGAGCAGGAACGACAGCCCGATGCTCCCGAGCACGACGGCGACGATCAGGATCGCCGCCGCCAGGTCCAGCAGGTGGGTCGGCCTGGCCACGTCCGCCAGCCCGGCCATGTCCTGGATGCGCTCCCAGAACGACGTCCTGGCGGCGCCGGCCCGCGGGCCGATCTGGGCGACGATGGTGGCCTCGTAGAACTTGTAAGGTGCCAGGGCGGCAAACGGCAGCACGGGGACGAGAAAGCCGGCCGCCACCCCGCCGGCGTAGGCCGCGAGCCGCCGCGGCCAGCGCAGGGTCAGCGCCGCGATGACGATCACCGGGAAGATGGCCCAGGGCTCCACGGCCCCGCCGAACCCGAACGCCACGCCGCCCCAGACCAGCCGGCGCGTCCGGGCGGTGACGTGATCGCCCTCGAACACCGCCAGCGCGCCGATGAGGCAGAACAGCACCAGCCACGGCTCCACGAGCACGGTCTTCACCGCCTGGATGCTGTCCGGGTAGACCGCGGTGATCCCGCAGACGATGACCGTGGCGAGGACGCCGCGGTGCCGCACGAGCAGGCCGGCCAGGGCCACCGACGCCGCCCCGGCCAGCGAGGTCAGGATGCGCCCGATCGCCATGCCCCAGGCCGTGCCCGTCACCTTGCTGAGCAGGGCCGCGGGGACCATCAGCAGCGTGATCCCCGGCGGCTGCACGATCAGGAAGTCGCGGTAGGGCAGTGCCCCGTACACCAGGCGCACGGCGCTGCCGAAGTAAGGCCCGTCGTCGTACTCATTGACGCTGAGCAGGAAGCCGGGACGGCTCAGCTGGTACAGGCGCAGCGCCAGGGCCAGCAGCGTGGCTGCCGCGATGACCAGCATCACCGGGGTGTTCAGGCCGCGGCGTGCCAGCCGCGCGGCCGCCGCGGACGCTCCCTGCGGCTCGCCCGAGCCCGGGCTCGCGATCGTTCCGCTCGGAGTCGTTCCGCTCACACCTGGCTACCTTCTGCCGGCCGCCCGGAAAACCGAGACGGGACGTGGCGACTGCACGGGCCTTCCAGGAGGCGTGCCCGCCCAGCGCGGCGAGCCCGACGTGCGGCAAGCCTCACGCCGAGCCGTCCCAGATGCTACCCCGTGCCCGGCGGCCGGCCGGGTGCCGGAGGCCAGAAAGCCCGGCGGCCGGCCGGGTGCGGGAGGCCGGAAAGCCCGCCGGTGCAGGCTGCTGCGGCCGCGGGCGGTGACCGGAGTTCCGCCGGGCCCGCGGCTACAGGGCGACGCCGAGGAGTGCGTCGACCGTATCCCTGACCAGCGCGGCGTCCCCGGGGGGCGCACCGCCGGCGGCCGCGTCCGCCCAGGCGTCGACAGCGGCCAGCGCGCCGGGAGCGTCGAGATCATCGGCCAGGCGTTCGCGGACCGCGGCGAGCACGGTCGCGCCCGATGGGACGGGGGTGCCGGGCGGGACGGGGGTGCCCGGCGGGACGGAGGTGCCCGGCGGGACGGAGGTGCCCGGCGGGACGGAGGTGCCGGGCGAGGCCGGCGCGCCGGGAGCGG
>JASHPR010000575.1 GCA_030038015.1 Streptosporangiaceae bacterium | reverse complement strand
ATGGTCGTGCCATCGCCGGCACCGGCCGGCGAGGCCGCGGCCGGATCGCGCCGCCGTAACCTGATCCAGTACTCGCTCGAGGACGGGCGGGTGATCGAGAGGCTCTGCCCCAGGCCGCTCCGGAAGGCGTCCGCGCCGGCGGCGGGCGACAGGGTGCGCGTCTGGTATGACCCGGCCGACCCGACCGACGTCCTGGTCAACGGCTGGGACGGGCGGTTCTCGGACCTGGCGTTCCTGGCGGTGGGGGTGTTCTTCATCGTCGTCGGCATGGGCCTGGCGTTCGGCCGCTGAGGCCTGCGGCGCGCCCGGCCCGGGTCTACCCGACGATGCGCTCCCCGATCGGGCCGAGGATGAGCATGGGGAAGTAGATCAGGCCCCCAACAATCAAGATCACCCCGAGCAGGAACGCGGCGAACGTCGGGCCCGAGGTGTCCAGCGTCGCCCTGGTGCGCGCGTGGACCCGCGCCCCGGCGAGCGAGCCGGCGATGGCCAGGGCCAGCACGATCGGGGCGAAACGCCCGATCAGCATGGCCAGGCCCAGCGTGACGTCGTACCAGGGGGTGTTGGCGGACAGCCCGGCGAACGCCGACCCGTTGTTGTTGGCCACCGAGGCATAGGCGTACGTGACCTCGGTCAGGCCGTGGAACCCGGGGTTGAGGATCGAGGAGGTGCCCTGGCTGATCACCAGGGAGGTGCTGCCGAGCACGAGCACCACGATCGGGATCGTCAGCGCATAGGCCACGACGAGCTTCATCTGCGGCCCGCGGATCTTCTTGCCCAGGAACTCCGGGGTCCGGCCGACCATCAGCCCGGCGATGAACACCGACAGCAGGGCGAGCACCAGGATGGAGTAGAGCCCGCCGCCGTCCCCTCCCGGGCTGATCTCGCCGAGCAGGATGGCGACGAACGCCCCCGCGCCGCCCACCGGGGTGTAGCTGTCGAGCGCCGAGTCCGTGGCGCCGGCCGTGGTGCCCATGGTCCCCGTCGTCATCAGCGCCGAGCCCTCCGGGCCGAACCTGGTTTCCTTCCCCTCCATGTTGCCGCCTGGACTGTCGCCGCTCGCCACCTGCGACACGCTGGCCGGGAGCAGGTGGTTGCCGTGCAGTTCGGCCTGCATGGAGACCACGGTGTGGCCGACGAAGATGACGGCCATGACGGCGATGATCGCGTATGCCTGCCGCGGCCTGCCGATGAGCCGCCCGAACATGAAGACGATGGCGAAGGGCAGCACGACGACCAGCAGCAGCTCGAATATGTTGCTGAAGCCGGTCGGGTTCTCGAACGGATGGGCGCCGCCCGCCCCGTAGAAGCTGCCGCCGTTGGTCCCCAGCAGCTTGATGACCTCCATCGACGAGACCGGGCCGCCCGGGATGATCTGGGTCCCGCCCGCCAGCGTCGCGGCCGTGCGGAACCCGTAGAAGTTCTGCACCGCCCCCTGGCTGACCAGCACCAGCGCCCCGATGATCGACAGCGGGATCAGGACGCGGGTAAGGCTGCGGGTGACGTCAACCCAGAAGTTGCCGATGGTGCGGACGCTTCCGGCGATGCCCCGCACCACGGCCAGGGCCACGGCGATCCCGACCGCGCCCGCCGTGAACTGCGCGACCACCAGCCCGGCCATCTGCGCGAGGTAGCTGGCGGCGGTCTCTCCCTCGTAGGCCTGCCAGTTGGTGCCGGTGATGAAGCTGGCGGCGGTGTTGAACGACAGCAGCGGCGGCATCCCGGGAGCGTGCGTCGGGTTCAGCGGCAGGTGCCCCTGCAGCCGCAGGATCGCGTACAGCAGCAGCGTGGAGACCAGCCCGAACGCGAGCACCGCCAGCGCGTAGCTCCGCCAGGTCCAGCTGCTGTCCGGTTCGGTGCCCAGCGCCCGGTACACGAGATTCTCGATGGGCAGGAACACCCGGTCGCCAGGTGCCTTCCCGCCGCGGAACGTGGCCGCCAGGTACCGGCCGAGCGGCGGCGCCAGGACCGCCGTGACCACGAGGGCGAACAGGAGCTGCTCCCACCCGGAGACGCTCATCGAAGGTCCTCCAGCGCCAGGTTGAGCTCGAGCACGTTGACGGTCGGCTCGCCGAGGAATCCCCACTGGCGGCCCTGCGTGTACCGGTGCACCAGGGCGGTCACCTCACCCATCGGAAGGTGCCGGGCGCGGGCGACGCGCGGCGCCTGGTCCAGGGCGTTTGTCACTGATATGTCCGGGTCCAGGCCGGAGGCCGACGCCGTGACCGCGTCGATGGGCACGGACGCGTTGGCGGGCAGGCCGTTGAACTGCCGGTAGGCGATGGCGCGGTCCGGGATCGTGTTGGGGTCGCAGACATAGGACCCGTCGGGGCTCCTGGCGTACTTCTGGCCCGGTGCCGGGCTGGTCACGGGGGTCCCGGACGGGCTGACCGGGACGCACGCCGGGTCGGCCGGGGTGGCGAACGGGTTCGTCTTGGACGGCTTGCCGTTCAGGCCCACCGTGTTGATCCCCGCCACGAACCCGATGAGCAGCGGGTTCGACGGGCCCAGGTTAGACGCCCCGCTGTCCGTGCC
>JASHPR010000574.1 GCA_030038015.1 Streptosporangiaceae bacterium | reverse complement strand
GGCCAGCGGGTGGCTGGCCGCCAGTTCCCCGGCAGGCCTGCGGCCCAGCTCCTCGACCTCGACCGTGACGTCGGCCGGGGGAGCGCCGAGGATGCGGCGTGCCCGCGCCTCCAGCTCGCGGAGCGCCGCTGCCCGGGAGGCCCGCAGGTCGACCAGGAACGCCGCCCGCCGGGCCCGGGCGTTGACCGCCTCGCCGCCGGAGAACGTGCCGACGTTGACCGCGGCCCTGCCGCCCGCCCCCGACCCGGCGCCACGGCGGGACAGCGCGGCGAGCCCGGACACCATCCGCGCGGCCGCGTGCACCGCGCTCGGCGCGTTGTACTGCTCCCAGGCATGCCCGCCGGGGCCGGACACCGTGACCTGCCAGCGCACCGAGCCGACGCCGACGTTGGCCACGCGGCCCAGGTAGTTGCCCTCGATGGCGACGACGGCGGCCAGGGGCACGCGCTGCTGCCTGACCACCTCGGTGATCCCGCGGAGGTTGCCCAGGCCCTCCTCGCCCACGGTGGCCACGAGCCACACCGGCGTGCGCCCGCCGGCGTCGGCGAGGAGCCTGCCGACCGCGGAGAGCGCCGCCACGCCGATACTGTCGTCGCCGACGCCGGGCCCGCGCAGCAGGGTCCCGTCGCGGCGCACCCGGTGGTCCACCGCCTCGTCGAAGACCGTGTCCAGGTGGGCGGCGAGGATCACGGCTGGCTGGCCGCCGGGCCTGACCCGTGCCCAGAGGTTGCCCGCCCCGTCCGCCTGCACATCGGCCCAGCCGTCCTGCTGCCACCACGACCTGACCCGTTCCCGCCGCGCGCCCTCCCAGCCGGTGGGCCCCGGGATCTCGGCCAGCTCGACGGTCCGGCGGGCCACGCCGCCGGCCAGCTCGTGGCTGGCCTGGCGGAGCGCCGCGCCGCTCCTCTGCCCGGCGGTCATCGGGCTGCCACCACCACGCCGGCGTCGCCCAGCTTGGTGATCTCGTCCGGCTGGTAGCCGAGGTCGGTGAGCACGGCGCGGGTGTCCCGGCCGAGCGCGGGGGCCGGGCCCGGGTACGCGAGGACCGTCCGGTCCAGCCGGAACGGCGGCCCGACGACCCGGGACCCGCCGCCGTCGCCGGGGGCCTGCAGGCTGCCCAGCGCGGACACCTGCGGCCAGCCGAGCACCCCGGCCAGGCCGCGGACCTCGGCGGCCGGCACGCCGGCCGCCTCCAGCCTGCCCAGCCAGTGCCCGGTCGGCTGCGTGGTCAGCACGGCCTCGATGCGGGACGTCAGCTCTTCCCTGTGCGCCACCCGGGACGCGGCGTCGGCGAACCGCGGGTCGCCGGCCAGCCCGCTCAGGCCCAGTGCGGCGCACGCCCGCTGCCACATCTGCTCCGAACCGGCACCGGCCATGACCAGCCAGCCGTCGGCGGTGCGGAACCCGCCGTACGGCGCGAACAGCGGCGAGTGCGTGCCCAGCAGCCCGGGCTCACGCCCGGACACCGCGACGCTGGCCAGCATCGTGCCCAGGCCCGCGAGGCCGAACTCGAGCAGCGACGCCGACACCAGGGTCCCCGTCCCGGTGCGCAGCCGCTCGATGTACCCGGCCAGCAGCCCGAACGCGCAGCTGAGGCCCGCGCCGACGTCCAGGAACGGCGCGCCGATCTTGACCGGCCCCGACTGCGGGCTGCCGGTGACGCTCATCACGCCGCTCTCGGCCTGCAGGATCAGGTCGAACCCGCCGCGCGCGGCGTCCGGGCCGACGTCGCCGTAGCCGGAGATCGAGCCGTAGACGATGCCGGGGAACCGCTCGTGCACGGACTCCCAGTCCAGGCCGTGCGCGGCCAGGCTGCCGGGCCGGGCGTTCTCGACGAACAGGTCGCAGCGGGCGAGCAGCCGGTCCATCACCTCGCGCCCGGCGGGGGTCCGGAAGTCGACCGCGAGGCCGCGCTTGCCCGCGTTCAGCGCCATGAACAGCACCGACTCGCCGTGCGCCCGCTCGGTCCCCTGGGTGCGGTACGGGTCGCCGGACGGCGGCTCGACCTTCACGACCTCGGCGCCGAGGGCGGTCAGCCACATCGTGGCCTGCGAGCCGGCCACGAACCGGGTGAGGTCGGCCACCCGCACGCCGCGCAGCGGGAGCGGTGCCGCGCCGCTCGCGGGGCCGGTGCCGGCGGAGGCTGTGGTGGCCGCGGCGGTGCTTGCTGCTCCGGCCCCGGCCCCCGCGCCGCTGGCCGCCGGGCCGGCTACCACGGCGCCGGCTCGGTGAACTCGCCGAACGCATCCCGGAACACGCCGGCCATCTCACCCACGGTGGCGCCCGCGCGGGCCGCTTCGATCAGGGCCGGCATCACGTTGCGGCCCGCGCGGGTGTCGTCGGCCAGCCGGAGCAGGCCGCTTATCTGGGGGCGGGGATCCCGTTCCGCCACCCGGGTCCGGGTCCGCTCGGCCTGGCGCTCGCCGACCAGCGGGTCCACCTCGAACGGGGCGGACGGCCCGGCCGGTCCGTCCCCGCCGCAGTCGGCGTACACGTTCACGCCGACCTTCGGCCGCTCGCCGCTGGCCAGCTGCTGTTCGGCCCGGTAGGCGGACTCGGCGATCCACCGCTGCGGGATCCCGGCCTCGATCGCGGCGGCCGCGCCGCCCAGCGCGTCGATGTCGGCCATCAGCTCCCGCGCCCTGGCCTCGATCTCGTCGGTCAGCGCCTCCACGAAGTACGAGCCGGCCAGCGGGTCGGCGGTCCTGGTCACGCCGGATTCCAGCGCGATGATCTGCTGCGTCCGCAGCGACAGCGTGACCGCCTCCTCGGTCGGGATCTCGTAGGCCTCGTCGTAGCCCATGACGTGGATGGACTGCGCCCCGCCGAGCACCGCGCCGAGGCACTGCAGGGTGGACCGGATCACGTTGTTCAGCGGCTGCTGCGCGGTCAGCGTGGTGCCCGAGTTGCCGGAGAAGAAGCGCAGCCGCGCCGCCGCCGGGGAGGTCGCGCCGAACCGCTCGGTGGCCACCCGGTGCCAGATCCGGCGGGCCGCCCGCAGCTTGGCCACCTCCTCGAACAGGTCGAGCGTGGTCGCGAAGTGGAACGACAGCCGCGGCGCGAACGCCTCGAAGTCCAGCCCTCTGGCCAGGAACGCCTCGCAGTACGCGATCGCCGATGCCATGGTCAGCGCGAGTTCCTGCACCGCGTCGCAGCCTGCCTCGCGGGCGTGGTAACCGGTGATCGAGATCGGGTTGAACCGCGGCAGCTCGCGGGAGCTGAACTCGACCACGTCGGTGACCAGCCGCAGCGACGGGCCGGGCGGGTACAGGTAGGCCTTGCGGGCCAGGAACTCCTTGAGGATGTCGTTCTGCAGCGTGCCGGTCAGCGCGTGGTAGGGCACGCCGGAGCGCTCGGCCGCGACCAGGTAGGTCGCCAGGATGATCGGCGCCGTCGCATTGATCGTGAAGTTGACCGAGACCTTGTCCAGCGGGATGCCGTCGAAGACCTCGGCCATGTCGTCGGCGGTGTCGATCGCCACGCCGACCCGGCCCACGTCGGCCGCGGCCATCGGGTCGCCCGAGTCGTAGCCGAGCTGGGTGGGCAGGTCGAACGCGACCGACAGCGCGGTCTGCCCCTGGCCGAGCAGGAACCGGAACCGCTCGTTGGTGTGCTCGGGTGAGCCGAACCCCGCGAACTGCCGCATCGTCCACAGCTGGCCGCGGTACATCGTCGGGTACGGCCCGCGGGTGAACGGGGGCTCACCGGGCAGGCCGAGGCGGCGGGCCAGCGCGGCCTCCCCGCCGGGGAGGTCGCCGGCGGTGTAGACCACCTGGACCGGGATCCCCGAGTCGGTCGTGACGGGTGCGGTGCCCGGCGAGCCGGCCGTGACCGGTGAGCTGCCCCGGCCAGCGCCGCACGCGGTCATGACGCCGCCCGCCGGCCGTGCCGTCCCGCCCGCTTCCCGGGCGCCCGCCGTGCCGCCGGCGCACCATCCCCGCCCGCGAGGCGGAGCAGGCCGTCCACGACCTCGGGCAGCGGGCTGCCCACCGGGTAGACCGCGTCCACGCCCATCTCCCGCAGCCGCCGCGCGTGCTCGGCGGGGATCGTCCCGCCGATCGCCACCGGGATGTGCCCGCCGCCCCGCTCGGCCCGCTGCGCCATGAGCTGCCCGGCCAGCGGCAGGTGCGCCCCGGACAGCACCGAGACCCCGATCAGGTCCGCGTCCTCGGCGACCGCCGCGGCCACGATCGCGGCCGGCGACTGCCGCAGGCCGAGGTAGATCACCTCGGCCCCGGCTTCCCGCAGCGCGAACGCGATCACCTTCAGCCCCCGGTCATGCCCGTCCAGCCCAGGCTTGGCCAGCAGGATCCTCGGCCCGCTCATGGCAGAGTCCCCTCGGCCATGACCACGTGGCCGTCGAGTTCCAGCACGGCGTCCCGCATCACGCAGTCCAGGTGCGCGATCGCGTTCACCCGGCCGCCGTAGGCGATCGAGTTGCCCAGGGCGATGTGCGCGGTCCCCCGCGACGACTCCGTCTCCATCGGCACCGCGCACACCGTCCCGGCCGGGTTGAACGCGACCGACACCTCGGCGATGTTCGCCATCTGGTCGTCCTGGCAGCGATCGAGCATGGAGAGCAGCCGGCTGCGGCCCCGCTCGGGCCCCTCGACCCCGGTCAGCCGCCCGCCGGCCACGTACAGCACGACCGGCTCGTCCAGCGGCCCCTCGCCCATGAACAGCAGGTCGGCGTCGACGACGACCACACCGGCCGCGGTCCCCTCGACCGGCGCGGTGCCCGCCTCCACGTCCGGCGGGGCCATGTACGCGCCGGGGGCGCGGGCCATGCCGTGCAGCACCCGCCCGGGCCGGTCCTCGGCCGACCCGCGCAGGTCGGTCCCGCCCCGCGAGGTGAGCCGGAACTCCCGCGCCCGGTCCCACGCCGCGCCGACGTGCTCCGCGTCGATCCGCAGCCGCTCGAAGTCCACGTCGAGCGGCCCGGCCGGCCGGAACGTGTCCAGCCGGACCCCGGGCATCGCAAGGTACCGTGCGCCCCGGTCGGTCGCCGCCCGCCTCGCCGCGGACGACCCGATGAACAGGCTCGTCAGTTCGATGGTCGCGGCCGCGTGCAGCATCATCGCCGCCACGGCGGACGGCGGTTCGGCCCCGGGCAGCTTCGGCCGCGGCATGCGGGCGACCAGCGGGATGGCGTCCCGTTCAAGGATTCCCTGCGAGAGGCCGGCCACCACGTCCGGGTCCGTGCCGTCGTCGGCGAGCAGCACGACCTCCTCGCCCGCGGCGACCGCGAGGCACTGATCGAGCACGTTGCCGAACGCGGTCATGGCTGCCCGGCGAGCGCGAGCGCGGCGAACACCGCGTACGCCCTCGTTGCCTCGCGGATGTCAGCGACCGCCAGGTGCTCGTCCGGGCAGTAGACCGGAGGGCCGCCCGGGCCGAAGATCACTGTGGGCACGGATGAGCCGAAGCTCGCGGTGTCGCCGAGCCAGTTCTCGGTGACCAGCTTCGGCTCGCCGCCGCGGACCAGGCTGACCGCGCGCCGCATCAGCCGCACCACCTCGTCGTCCGGCCTGGCCAGGTAGCCGGGCTTGACGTCGGCCAGCTCGACCCGCGCCGCCACCCGGGGGTCGGCGGCGCGCGCCTGCGCCAGGCACCGGTCGATCTCGCCGCGGACCTGGCCGGCCGTCACGCCCGGCTGCGGGCGGCAGTCGACCCGGATCACGCACTCGTCCGGGATCATCGATGGGCCGCCGGGCGGCAGCCCGCCGTAGATCTGCCCCGGCACCACGTAGGTCTCCGGCCCGAACAGCCGCCGCATGTCATCCGGCATGTCGGGCTCGTACCTGGAGGCGTCGAGGGCCAGCACCACATGGGACGCGAGCGCGTTGGCGTTGACCGCCAGGTGCTTGTAGCAGCTGTGCCCAGATTTCCCGAACACGGTCACGTCGAAGTAGTAGCGGCCCCGGTGGCCCAGGCAGACCTCGTTGCCGGTCAGCTCGCCGAGCATGCACAGGTCGGCCCGGTGCGCGTCGAAATAGGCGATCCCGCCGGCCTGGTCGCCCATGTGGTCGCTGACCGCCGACATCGCCACGGTGCCAGACAG
>JASHPR010000573.1 GCA_030038015.1 Streptosporangiaceae bacterium | reverse complement strand
GGCCGGTGGTCACCACCGCGCCGGCCTGGAGCAGCTCCAGGTCACCCGGCAGCGTGCCCACGCCAGCCAGCGCCGCGCCTGCCGTCAGCAGACCCGCCGAGGCCGCCAGGGCTGCCGCCCCGAGGATGACGGCACCGCGGCGGAGCCAGCCGGCCGTTCCCCATTTCAGTTTCATGTTCATCGCAGGGGGGTACCTTCTTCCTTTCCGTCGGCGGGCACGCGGAGCCGCGATAGAACGGCCGGGGCGCAAACGGAGGAACCCCAGTCAATGACATGGCTGGACACTACGGTAAAGACCGTAAATTCCCTACGTACGGTGGGCGGCATCTGGCCTAACGGCGGACGGCTCGCTGATGATTTCATGCGGAGCTCCGTGTTCCCTAGGCGCCGCCGGAGACCACTCCGACCCGTGTTCGCTCAAGGCCGCCGCCATCTTCGATGGTCACGTGGTTGCCGTATCCGGCCGACGCCCTAGAACCGATCATGGACAGCGAGTAGACGCAGGTGAGCCTCAGGTCAGCGGTGCCGCGGGCCCACAACAGCAGCGGCCGCGCGGTGCCGAGGTCATCCAGCTGGGTGGGCCACTCGGAATCGCCGGGCACCATCACCCGCAGACCGCTACCCTGCCAGGCCGCCAGCCTGGCCGTGCTCGGGATCTCGCCGAGCCGGTCCCGCCATCGCGGCAGCGCCCGGCTCAGCGCGACATCCTCATCCTGGCCGGCCAGCAACGCCTCGCCGTGAGAATCCACCCGGCCGGCGTCCCCCGGGCAGTGCCCGCGCGCGCCGGACGGCCAGGACCGTCGCCGCCGCCGACCCGGCCAGGAGCGTGGCGCCGAGGGCGATGAGCAGGCCATTGCCGAATAGCGACGATCCGCCGGCACCCGTTTGCTGAGCACCCGAAGGAAGGACGGAGCTGGTCGGTCCTGGACGAGACGTCAGCGTGCTGGTCGGCTTGGGACTGCTGCTCGGCTTTGGCGTCGGCGAGTAGGTGGGCGTTGGTGTCGGCGTCGGTGTGCTGGCCGGCGTTGACGTCGGTGCCGTAGACGGGGTCGGGCTCGGCCTGGGCGACACGGTCGGGCTCGGCGTCGGCGACGCAGAGCTGGTGGTGAAGTCGGTCGCGCCAGCGGCCACCGATATGAACGTGGACGCCTCGTACTCGACCGCACCGGTACCGCTGGCACCCGCATGGCAGCCGATCACCCACTCGACCGTCCCCGGGCTGCTCGCACTGATCCCGGCCTCGCTCAGCATGGGGCCGGGATCGCCGCTGCCGTCCAGCGACCCGGTGAAATCCGGGCTCGCAAGCCCGGCGCTCGTGACCGGCGAGATGAGGCTGATCTCGGCCGGGGTCGAGCCGGTGGTCCACTCAGACATCTGGGCCGACACCTGGAAGCCCGCCGGGCACGCGGCCGTGGACTCCCAGTCCGTAATCGTGGTGAGCGGGCCGCTGGTCACAACCTTGCCGGCCTGGGTCAGCTCCAGGTCACCCGGCTGCGCGCCCACGCCAGCCAGCGCCGCGCCTGCGGTTAGCAGCCCCGCCCCGGCGGTCAGGCCAGCCACTCCGAGGAGCACGAGCCATCTGACTGTCGCATCGCGCAGCGAGTTCCTGACGATCCGGGTTGCCGACATAGCTGCACACGCTAGGGGTCGGGCGCAAACTTCGGAGGTACTGGCGGTGAGAAGTTGGAGAACGACCGCAAGGATCGCGGCTCAGCCGAATCGGCCCTTGACGTAGTCGGCCGTGCGCGGGTCCTGCGGCGAGTTGAACATGGCCTCGGTCGGGCCGTGCTCGACGATGTAGCCCGGCGTGCCCTGCTCAGCGAGGAAGAACGCGCACTGATTCGACACCCGCTGTGCTTGCTGCATGTTGTGGGTGACGATCACGATGGTCACTTCCTTGATGAGCTCCGCGATGGTCTCCTCGATCACGCGCGTGGAGGTCGGATCCAGCGCCGAGCACGGCTCGTCCATCAACAGCACCCTGGGCTGTACCGCCAGCGACCGGGCGATGCACAGCCGCTGCTGCTGGCCACCGGACAGCGCTCCGCCGGGCTGCCGCAGCCGGTCCCGGACCTCCCGCCACAGTCCTGCCTTCGTCAGGCACTCCTGCACGAGGTGGTCCCTGGCGTCCCGGCCAGCTTTGACGCCGGTCAGCTTCAACCCCGCCAGCACGTTGTCGTAGACGCTCATGGCCGGGAACGGGTTGGGCTTCTGGAAGACCATGCCGATCTGGCGGCGTGCCTCGGTGAGGCGCTGGTTCGGGTCGTAGATGTCGATCCCGTCGAGCCGCACCTCTCCGGCAAGCGCCGCTCCGGGCACAAGCTGGTGCATGCGGTTGAGGATCCGCAGGAACGTCGACTTGCCGCATCCGGACGGGCCGATCAGCGCAGTCACCTGCCCGGCGTACATCGTGAGCGAGACCTGCTCGAGCACCATATGGTCGCCGAACCATGCGGTGATGTCGCGTGCCTCCAGCTCGGCAAGCGGTGTGCCGATCGCCATGGTGTTGTATGCCGCCGCGGCGTCCCGGCCGTCCGGCGATTTGTCCCTGTCGACGCTGGCACGCAACGGCATGACGGACGTCTCCGGGTATTCCGACCGGATCGCGGCGGCGTCGTAGTCTGGTTGGTCGGTCACAGCGTGTAGGTCCTTGTCCGGTCGCGGCGAGGGCGACGACTGTTGCGACGTTGAGGACATCTGCGGGCGATCACATCAGGTTTGGCAGCAGCCGGGTCACCTGGTCGGCGACTTCCAGTCCAAGGTAACCGAGGACGGGGACTGCGACGGTCCAGGCCTGCCAGCGGCCCCATCGCGATCTGAGCCAGCTAATCCCCACGGCGGCCAGCACCAAGGCCTGTCCCCACAGCACCACCGCCACCCACGCGATCGGTTCCGTGCCGAGCGATAGCTCGCTTGGCGAGAGGTCGGCGGCCGAGACCACCATCGCAGGAGCCGGCTGGGGCGCCGAAACGGTGTCGGCATCGACGCGCAGCACTCCCGTCGGCGCGAACGGCGGCCCATCGGCGGTTGCCAGGATGAGCCGGCCCTTCCCCGGTGTCAGCGGCGGCACCACGTCCCCGGCCCGCCGCACGTCGAGTACCCGATATCGGGTCACGCCTTGTCCGGTAGTGACCGTGATGATGGCGCCCGGGCGCAGGCTGGACAGCCTGGCGAACGGCGCGCCGTATGCAGCCCGGCGGCCCAGGATCTCGCTGACTCCGGCCTGGCCCGGCATCGAAGTGTCACGCAGGTGGCCAGGGCCGCCTTCCAGCACCTCGCTGGTGGTGCCTTCGAGCACGACGGCGTTGAGGCCGATCTCCGGGATGGACAGCACGGCCACTGGCGTGCCGAATGCCAGCAGTTGATTGGGGTTCGCCGGGTTAGTGGGCCCGGTAGGCGCCGTTGCCTGCGCCAGTTCGGCCCGGAAGGACGCGTAGTCGTCGTGCTGAACACGGTCGTAGTACAGCCGCGATCCGACGGCCAGCCAGGCGGCGAACCCGAGCAGGGACGCCGCCAGAGTCAGCACGGCGGTAGACGCGACGAGCCGCGCCGGCGCGACGCGCCGCCGGGGTTCCGGTGAGCGTTGTGGTGGGGGTGATGTGCCGGCGCGGCCGCCGGGCGCGCTTGGCGCGCCCGGCGGCGGTGATTGCACGACCGTCATGCCTGGCTCTGCGGCCCGGACGCGGCACGCTTGTTGCCGAGCAGGCGCTGCTCGGTCTCGCGCCGCGCGGCTTCGGCTACGGCGTCTAGCTTGGCGCGGAGCCGGCGCTGCCGCCGGCCGCGCCCCCGCCATCCGGCGACCGCCGCGCCGATCAGCAGGAGTATCAGCACGATCAGCGTCCACGGGACCACAAACAGCGAGGCGGTCCCGGTCACGTATCCGGCAGGCAGAGCCAGCCGCGGCGATCCCGCCGGGAGGCGTGGCCTGACGCTCACGTGCACGGTCATTGGGCCCAGCGGGTACAGGCCACCTGCCTGCGCCGTGTACCGGATCGAGTCGCCGGGCAGCACCGTCGGCAGGTTCTGCAGGTGAAGCTTGCTCGACATGCCGAACAGTCCGGTGACCGACACGGCCTGGCTGCCGGTCAGGTACACGTTGCCGATGTTCTGAACCGAGTAGGAGACGGTAGCCGAGCCGTTGCCGAACGGGCTGAGCGGGCTGTGGAACCCGGTCGAAATCGACTCGACTTGCAGCCCAGCGTGCAGCGGGCCTGCCACCCGCAACTCGATCGGTATCCCGATCCGCTGGTACTCAACCACCACGGAGCCCTTGGAAGTCCTACGCGGGATTCCGATCGCGGCCATCATTCCGCCGGTGTGATCGCCAGGGGTGGCTAGGCGCGGGACCGCGAGCTTGAACGGTTCGATGATCCCCCTGTCGGCGGGAAGCACGATCGACAGCTGGCTGACGCCGCGACCAAATGTCACCCACGAGCCGATGTCGCGCGGCTTCTTGTTGGCAGGCAGCAGCGTCAGCACGCCTGAGGGGGTAGTGCCGGTGGCGTCGGTGGCGTAGATCATGAACGCGACGCTGACCTTGCTGCGGTTGAACACCGCCACGTGGTCGGAGATCGTCGACCCGGGCCTGATATTCGTGTAAGAGAACGTGTTCCGGTAGTAGTCCGGCGCAGTGGCGCTGGCCGGGATCTCCGACCAGCTGATCGGCACGCCGCCGCTCACGGTCTGTGCCGACCGGCCCACCGCAGACGACTGGGACGCGAGAGCCGCAGGCCCGGCGGCCACCGCCCCCGTGACGATCGCCGCGAGCAGGACGCCGCCGGCCAGTACCCGGCTGCCGGTGCGATGGGGGGTAGAGACGTTCATCAGCGGAAACCGTTCATTCGGGGGGCCCTGGGGGAGCCCGGCTTTGATGATACAAAATGGGCCGGCACACGCCGGCCAGGCGTATCGGGTTTCGGAATCTGGGCCATGCCGACTCTCACGGCCGAGGGAGGGGCGACGGGCAAACCTCGCTGCCCGCGCCCCTCCCCGGCCTACACCTAGGCCGGCTAACTCAGCCGGCCCGCGGCCCGAAAATCAACGGCGCTAGTGCGTGCCGCTCGTTACGGGCCGACCGACAGATAGGTGACCGACATGCTGCCGCTGTAACTACCGGCCGGCGTTCCGGTCGGGATGTCCAGCGTCAGCGCAGCGTTCGCCACGTTGGTGCCGTACCCGTTGCCCGGCGTCGCCGAGAACAGCACCTGGGGCGTGTCGCCGAGGCCGGGGCTGGTCCCCGGAGCCACGGTCGGGCCGAGTGTCACGCCGCTGCCCAGCGTCCCGACAGCTCCAGGCACCCAGCCCATCTGGTCGCCCGCGATGGTCCCGGTGCCGGGGGCGGCTTCGGTGAACTCGGACTCCAGACCCGAGACTGACCAGCCTGGGTAGGAGTTCCGGGTGTCGGTCACCGTGACGTTGCCCAGGGTGCCCGTGGCAGCCGTGCCTGCGCTGTTGAGGGTGAGGGGAACCGTGGTGTTCACGACCGTGACCGTCAGGGTGCCCGACGTCGGGATCGTGACCGTGATCGGCACCGGCGACCCGGTCGCGGGCAGGCTGCCCGCCTGCTCCACCGGTA
>JASHPR010000572.1 GCA_030038015.1 Streptosporangiaceae bacterium | reverse complement strand
CTGGCCGCCCCCAGCGGGCGCCAGGGGACGCGCGGCGGGCGCGGCGGCGGCCCTGGCCCTCGCGGCAGCGGGTTGTGCCACGGTTCCGGCCGGCGGGCCGGTGCAGCAGGTTGGCGCCGGCCAGAACGGGCTGAGCCAGGAACAGGACTACTCCCAGCCGATCCCCGTCGGCCCAGGCGCTGGCTGGAGCCCGAAGGAGATCGTGAACGGCTTCCTCGCGGCCAGCGCCAGCTTCGCGCATGATCACCAGGTGGCCAGGGAGTATCTGGACGCCGCGGCGGAAAGCAGCTGGCAGCCGGGCTGGGCGGTCACCGTGGTGAGCACCACCCCGACGAGCACCCCGGTCCTCCCGCCGCTGCCCAGGCCGGTGTCCAATCAGTCGGAGGTGCTTGCCCGGGTCAAGGTGACCGGGCTGCCGGTGGCGACGATCACCGGGTCCGGGCAGTACCAGGTCTACTCGGGCTCGTCGACCAAGTCGTACCTGTTCTCCCTGATCCGGATCAACGGCCAGTGGCGGATCGACGGCCTGCCCACGTCACAGCTGCTGCTGACGCAGGCCGACTTCCAGCGTGTGTACCAGCCGCGCGACCTCTACTTCCTGTCGCAGTCCGGCCGGACGCTGGTGCCAGACCCGGTCTTTGTGCCGCAGCAGGCCACCAACACCCAGCTCACCACCGGGCTGGTGAACGCGCTGCTGCAGGATCCGACCGGATGGCTGTCCGGTGCGGCCGTGACCGGGTTCCCCGCCCATTCCCACCCGATCGGGCAGGTGCGGATCAACGGCCCGAACGCCACCGTGGACCTGGCCTGGCCGGAGAAGACGGCTGCCGGCGCGGGCCGGCAGCAGCTTGAGCAGATGGCCGCGCAGCTTGTCTGGACGCTCGCCACCGGGCCCACGCCCGTCCAGTCGGTGGAGCTTGAGCTCAACAACCGCCCGGTGCAGATCATGGGCAACCTGTATCAGCTGCCGCAGATGTACCACGGATGGGTGCCGTCCCAGCTGGCCGGCTCCGGCCTCTACTTCGTCGGCCCGAGCGGAACGGTGCAGGCGCTTTCCGGCGCAGGGCAGCCGGGCGCCGGGCAGTCCGGGCGGGTCAGCTCGGTGCCCGGGGCCGCGGGCGCCGTCGGCGTCCCCCTGTTTACCTCGATCGCCGTGTCGCCGGACGGGCACTCGCTGGCCGGCATCGCCGCCGGGGGCGGCGCCGTCTACATCGCCGGGCTCAGCCGTGCGGCCTCCCTGAGGGAATGGCGCCCGCCCAACGGCACCTGCACGTCGGTGAGCTGGGACACGCAGGGTGATCTCTGGATCACCGCGGGCGGCATCGTCTGGATGCTGCAGCCGGGCAGCGGCTCGGCGACGCCGGTTACCGTCGACGTCCCGGCCAGCAGCAACGTGACCGACTTCCGGGTTGCGCCGGATGGCGTCCGGGCCGCGATGATCGTCCGCCTGTCGTCAGGCAGCAGCCAGGTCGAGCTGGGCGCCATTATCCGCAGCGGCGGGTCACCAGCCGTCCTGCAGCCGCCGGTGCCCGTCGGCGCCGGCGTTAACCAGCCCGACGCGCTGACCTGGTACGGGTCCGACGACCTCATCGCGCTGGCCGGCAGCCCCGGCAGCGCGCAGCTCGATGAGATTCCGCTCAACGGCGGGCAGCCCACCGCGATCCCGACGCCGGGCGCCCCCGTGTGGGTGACGGCGGCGAGCCCCGAGGATTCTGCCTCGGACATCGCTATCTGCCTGCCGGACGGCAGGATCATGCTGTCGGTCAACCTGGGTGCCTTCCAGGCGACACGGGCGGTCGGCCAGGCCCCTGCCTACCCGGGCTGACGCGCGTTGGCCCCGATATCCCGATATGTGGCCACGCGAGGCCCGGGCCGCCGAATACTGCTGCCGTTTACCCTCCTGACATTCGGTTCGCGTGCGGCTAGCGTCGTGTCATGGCACCCGCCCGGGTCCGTGGTTGCACCGCGCCGGGCTTCCCACCAGCGGGAAGACCGCCGCGGCCAGCCGATGCCAGCCGCAGGCGAAACGGCCCACGTAAGGCGACTTGTCGTCGACTGATCACGGTGCGGCTTAGGAGTAAGTCCTGCCCCGCCGGGGGACCGGACGTCCCCCGGGCAGGGAGAAGGGCAGTAGTGGCACAGATGGCTGCGAACCCCTCAGCAGGCGGATGTGGGGACGAAGACCAGGTCGGCCGGGCGGGTGCCGCGTCAAGTCCCGGCAGAAGGGGGTTCCCCAGTGAACATCATCTTCAGGGGTCGGCACACGGACGTGCTGGACAGGTTCCGCAGGCACGCGACAGCTAAGCTCTCCAAGATCGCCAAGCTGGACGCCAAGGCGATGAGGATCGATGTGGAGGTCTGCGCCGAGCACAACCCGCGTCAGTCGCAGCAGCGGGAGCGGGTCGAGCTGACGATCTCGTCACGCGGCCCGGTGATCCGGGCCGAGGCTGCCGCCGAGGACCGTTACGCCGCCCTTGACCTGGCCTTGTCGAAGCTTGAGTCGCGGCTGCGGCGCGTATGTGACCGGCGCAAGGGCCGGCACGGCGGGCATGCGGCCGTACGGGTGATCGACCTGCCCGCGGCGGCTGATGCCCTCGCCGGGCAGCCCGGATCGCTGCCCGGCGGATCGCTGGCAGCGGCGCAGCCGGGGGCGGGAACATCCCAGGACGGCGGCGAGGCGCCCGACGACACCGTGCCCGACGACGTCGTGCCGATCGAGATGGAGGGAAACGGGCCGCTGGTTGTCCGGGCGAAGCACCACGTCGCCAGGCCTATGTCCATCGACCAGGCCCTGTTCGAGATGGAGCTGGTAGGACACGACTTCTTCCTTTTCCGGGACGCCGAGGACGGGCGGCCCAGCGTGGTATACCGCCGCCGCGGGTACCAGTACGGTGTAATCCGCCTGGTAGAGGTGGCCGCCGAGGGCGAAGCGGGCCCGCTTGCGGCCACGGGCTCTCCGGGCCGGCTCAACGGGCAGCGCGCGCGAACCGAGCACCTGGCGGCCCGGTAGCGTCGCTTGCGTTGCAGGCGCCCGTCGGCAAGAGTTTGGTGGCACGGCATCGCGGATCTTAGTGTTCATGCGTGCTGGGCGGTGTCATCGAGTTGCCATCGCAGGACCGGCCAGGAAGGGAGGCGTCATGAGCGGCAGCCCCGGCAGCAGCGCGGCAGCGCCGGATGCGTCGCCGCACGCAGAGCCGATCCGCACCATGATCGTCGACGATCACGCCCTGTTCCGCCGGGGCCTGGAGATGGTGCTCGAGGAGGAGCCAGACATCGACCTCGTCGGCCAGGCGAGCGACGGTGCCGAGGCCGTCGAGAAGGCGGCCGAGTCGCTGCCCGACGTCGTCCTGATGGACATCCGCATGCCGCGCAGCAGCGGCATCGAGGCATGCCGGGCGATGAAGGAAGAGGCCCCGAGCGCGAAGATCGTCATTCTCACGATCAGTGACGAGGAGGAGGACCTCTTCGAGGCGATCCGCGCCGGGGCAAGCGGCTACCTGCTCAAGGACATCCCCCTGGATGAGGTCGCGGACACGGTTCGCGCGGTGCATGGCGGCCAGTCGCTGATCAACCCCTCCATGGCAGCCAAGCTCCTCACCGAGTTCGCCGCTCTGGCCAAGCGGGACGACGAGGAGCGCGCTCAGGAGGTGCCGGCGCCGAGGCTGACCGAGCGGGAGATGCAGGTCCTCAAGCTCGTCGCCAGGGGGATGAACAACCGCGACATCGCCAAGGAGCTGTTCATCTCGGAAAACACGGTGAAGAACCACGTCCGCAACATCCTGGAGAAGCTGCAGATCCACTCCCGGATGGAGGCGGTCATGGTCGCGGTGCGGGAGAAACTGATCGAGTTCAGCTGAAGCGCGCCCGGCCTGGCCGGGACCTGGCTGACGGCTAGGCCGGCGCGTCAGGCCAGGGCGGCGCCGTCAGGTCAGTTCCGCTATGGCCTTCCGCAGCCGCGGCTCCAGGCTGGCCGGGTCGACCTGGCCGAGTTTGACGTTGTCGCAGCCGACCCAGGCCGCTGCCTCGGCCAGCGCCCGGGCCATCGGCTCGGCGGCCGACGGCTTGTCCAGGGTGAGCTTGTGCGCCACGAGGGTCCGGCCGCTGCGCGCCGGGTCGACCCGGCCGAGCAGGCGTCCCTGGGCCAGCAGCGGCATCGTGAAGTAGCCGTGCACGCGCCTGGCCCTGGGCACGTAGGCCTCGAGCGAGTGCTCGAAGCCGAACGTCCGCACCGTCCGCTTCCTGTCCCAGACCAGCGAGTCGAAGGGCGACAGCAGCGTGACCCGGTGCCGGCCGGCGGCCTCTCCGTGGCCCGCCAGCGCGGCAGGGTCAGCCCAGGCCCGGATGGCGGGGCCGGCCCGACGCCCGGCGATCTCGACCGGGACCAGCCCGGCCGCGGCAGCGGCATCCTCCGTCGCGATCGCCAGGCCGTTCCCCCGCCCACCTCCCCTTTCCCCTTCACTCGTGCCGCCGAACCGCAGCCGCTGGTAGTCGGCCAGGTCAGAGCGGGTCACCACGCCGAGCGCGCGCCCTGCGACGGCAGCCATGCGAGTGAGGCACTCTGCGTCGGACGGGTCGGCGTTCAGCAGGTCCTGCGGCAGCACCCGCTCGGGCAGGTCGTAGACCCGCCGCCAGCCGACCCGGCGCGCGCAGATCACCTCGCCGGTGCCGAGCAGGAACTCGACGGCCACCTTGGTGTCCGACCAGTCCCACCAGTCAGCGCTCTTCCTCGCCCCGCCAAGCTCGGTCGTGGTGAGCGGGCCCTCCGCGCGCAGCCTGGCCAGGATCTGGGCGCAGACGTCCGGATGACTCTGATGCCAGATCCTGCCCCTGGCCTGCAGCGCCCGCCGCCGGAACCCGTAGTAGGGCCATTCCTCGACCGGCAGGATGCAGGCGGCGTGGGACCAGTATTCGAAGGTGCTGGCCTGGCGCGGATGCCAGTAGGCCCGCTCGATCCGGTCGCGGGCGACCGGCCCGAGGCGGGCGTAGGCGATCAGTTCGTGCGAGCGGGCCAGCACGCTGATCGTGTCCAGCTGGACGGCACCTACCCGGCGGAGCATGGCCGGCACGCCGCCTCTCCGGCCCCGCGCGCCCACGAACCCCTGCGCCCGGAGTGTTATCAGCCGGGCATCCTCGGGCGACAGGGTCAGCTGAGGCGGGGGGAGGGAACGGTCGGCCACGGGCCCAGAGCTTAACCGGCACTACCGACATTCTGCCGTTCATGATCGTGGCAGATTGTGCTGGCATAGCCCACCAGACCCCGCCGCAGTCATGGGAGTCCGCGGCTGAGGCGGCTTAGTACCAGTCGTCGAAGATGTTGGTGCCAAGCGCCAGCAGGCCGCCGACCACCGCCAGGCCCAGGCCCAGCCAGAACGCCCACCAGGTGGGCCCGAAAACGAGCGCGAGGCCGCCGCACACGAAGCCGACCATGATGATCGAGACCGCGACCCAGGACACCGTGCGGCCGTGGAAGGGCGGCGAGTACTGGACCGGCGTGCCGGGTGCCTGGGGCACGAACGCTGCCTGTTCCGCCAGGCCCGCGGGTCCCGGGCCGGCCGCGGCGCTGCCGATGGTGCCCGGCTCCACCTGGTTCGACATGCGCACTGCTCCTCTCGTCCCGCCGAGTCGGTCGTCCGGCCTGCTCGCTGCGCCTATCATTGTGACCAGGGCTTTCAGCAGGGGCACCCGCCCCCAGCGTAGCGGCCTGGCGGCGAGGGCTCGGCTTCACCCCACCTCTCGCCTACCATGGCTGTAGGAACGGTGTCAGGAACCCGCCGCGATGCCATAGGCCCGCCCCGCGAGCGCGGCAGCGGCGGAGTGGCGCACCGCGCCAAAGAGCCAGACGATCCGCGAGGAGCGCGACCTAAGTGCCATCCATCATCGACAGTGTCCTACGCGCAGGCGAGGGCAAGATTCTGCGCAGGCTCAAGCGGATAGCTGAGCAGATCAACTCGATCGAAGAGGACTTCGCGGCGCTCAGCGACGCAGAGCTTCGCGCGATGACCGATGAGTTCCGGCAGCGGCACGCGGACGGCGAATCCCTCGATGACCTGCTGCCCGAGGCGTTCGCCACCGTCCGTGAGGCCGCCAAGAGGACTCTCGGCCAGCGGCATTTCGACGTGCAGCTGATGGGCGGCGGAGCGCTGCACCTGGGCAACATCGCCGAGATGAAGACCGGTGAGGGCAAGACGCTCACCGCCGTGCTGCCCGCCTACCTGAACGCGCTGGCCGGCAACGGCGTGCACGTCGTCACCGTCAACGACTACCTGGCCAAGCGTGACGCTGAGTGGATGGGGCGCATCCACCGGTTCCTGGGCCTTGAGGTAGGCGTGATCCTGTCCCAGATGGAGCCCGACGAGCGGCGCAAGCAGTACGCGGCCGACATCACCTACGGCACGAACAACGAGTTCGGCTTCGACTACCTCAGGGACAACATGGCCTGGGGGCTGGAGGAGTGTGTCCAGCGCGGCCACCACTTCGCGATCGTGGACGAGGTGGACTCCATCCTCATCGACGAGGCGCGCACCCCGCTGATCATCAGCGGGCCGTCGGACCAGAACAGCCGCTGGTACCTGGAGTTCGCCAAGATCGCACCGCGGCTGCGGCGCGGCGAGGACGGAGAGGGCGACTACGAGGTCGACGAGAAGAAGCGCACGGTCGGCATCCTCGAGTCCGGCGTGGAGAAGGTCGAGGACTGGCTGGGCATCGACAACCTGTACGAGTCGGTGAACACCCCGCTGGTCAGCTTCCTGAACAACGCCATCAAGGCCAAGGAACTGTACAAAAAGGACAAGGACTACGTCGTGATGAACGGCGAGGTCCTGATCGTCGACGAGTTCACCGGCCGGATGCTGCACGGGCGGCGCTACAGCGAGGGCATGCACCAGGCCATCGAGGCCAAGGAAGGGGTGCAGATCAAGGACGAGAACCAGACGCTCGCCACGATCACCCTGCAGAACTATTTCCGGCTCTACGAGAAGCTCGCCGGGATGACCGGTACCGCCATGACCGAGGCCAACGAGTTCCACCAGACCTACAAGCTCGGCGTGGTCCCGATCCCGACGAACATGCCGATGATCCGGGCGGACCAGCCCGACGTGGTGTACCAGACGGCGCAGGCAAAATTCGAGGCCCTCGTCGACGACATCGTCGCGCGGCACGAGTCCGGTCAGCCGGTGCTCGTCGGCACCACCAGCGTGGAGAAGTCGGAGCTCGTGTCCAAGCTGCTCAAGCGGCGCGGCATCGCGCACGAGGTGCTGAACGCCAAGTACCACGAGCGCGAGGCGGCCATCGTCGCCCAGGCGGGCCGCAGGGGCGCGGTGACCGTGGCGACGAACATGGCGGGCCGCGGCACCGACATCATGCTCGGCGGCAACCCCGAGTTCATCGCCGACCTGGAACTGCACCACCGCGGGCTGTCACCGGTGGATACGCCCGAGGACTTCGAGGCAGCCTGGCCCGAGGCGGTGGATAAGGCCAAGCGGGCGGTGGCCGAGGAGCACGAGGAGGTCGTCGCCGCTGGCGGGCTGTACGTCCTCGGCACCGAGCGGCACGAGTCCCGGCGTATCGACAACCAGCTGCGCGGCCGGTCGGGACGACAGGGCGACCCAGGGGAGTCGCGGTTCTACCTGTCGCTCGAGGACGACCTGATGCGGATGTTCAACGCCGACAAGGTCGCGCACATCATGGAGTGGCTCAAGACGCCGCCAGAGGTCCCGATCGAGTCCAAGACCGTCAGCCGGTCGATCAGGTCCGCCCAGACGCAGGTTGAGCAGCAGAACTTCGAGTACCGCAAGGATCTGCTCAAGTACGACGACGTGATGAACCGCCAGCGCCAGGTCGTCTACAGCGAGCGGCGCCAGGTGCTCGAGGGCGCCGACCTGAAGGACCAGATCCGCGGCATGATCGAAGAGGTCATCGCGGGCTACGTCACGGGCGCAACCGCGGAGGGCTTCCCCGAGGAATGGGACCTCGACCAGCTGTGGCGCGCGTTCCGCCAGCTCTACCCGGGCGGGATATCGGTGGACGGGGTGATCGAGCGGGCAGGCGGGGAACGGGCCCACCTCTCGGCCAGCCTGATCAGCGAGACAGTGCAGCAGGACGCGCAGGCCGCCTACGAGCGCCGGGAAGAGGAGCTGACCCCCGAGGTGATGCGCGAGCTCGAGCGGCGGGTCGTCCTCTCGGTGCTCGACCGCAAGTGGCGCGAGCACCTGTACGAGATGGACTACCTGCGCGAGGGCATCAGCCTGCGCGGATACGGGCAGCGTGACCCGCTGGTCGAATACCAGCGCGAGGGCTACGACATGTTCAGCGCCATGATGGAGGGCATCAAGGAGGAGTCGGTCGGCAACCTGTTCAACCTGCAGGTGCAGCGGCAGGACAGCCCGATCGTCGAGGAGTCCGTGCCGGGCGGTGCTGCCGCGGGCGGCCCGGTCCTCGCCATCGTGCCCGAGCCTGCCGGGCCTGACGGCGCCACGCCCCCGCGGGCGGCCCCTCCCCGGACGGGCGCCCCGCCCGCTGGCCCCGGCCAGGCCGGC
>JASHPR010000571.1 GCA_030038015.1 Streptosporangiaceae bacterium | reverse complement strand
TCGAAACAACACCGAGGAGAACCAGTGACCACGAGCCGCCCGTGGCCGGGTGTTACCACCCCGCCCTGGCTCGTTAAGTCAGACACACCTCACGCACCGCGCCGACCAAGTCGGTGCCCCGGATCTGCTTGAGCACATACCCCGCCCCCGCAGCCATGATCGCGTCAAACAACGCGTCATCATTGCCAAACGAGGTCAGCATCAAACACGCCACCTGCGGCATCGCCGAACGGATCTCGCGGCACACGCTCACCCCGTCCCCGTCAGGCAGCCGCACATCCAGCACCGCCACATCGGGGCGCAGCGCCGGGATCCGCGCCAGCGCCGAGGCCGCCGTGCCCGCCTCACCCACCACGGTGATATCCGGCTCGGCCTCTAGCACCTCCCGCACCCCGCGGCGCACCACCTCGTGCTCATCCAGCAAAAAAACCCGGATCCGGCCGGAGCCGCCAGAGCCATCGACACCGACAACAATTCCGGGCATGCCATCGCTCCTTCTGCCTGGAGCTGCCGACCGCGGGCAACCTCTAGCCCATTTGAAGCCTCGTGGCCATGCCGGATCGGCGATAGAGACTTTGGTCCCCAGCCAACCCGCCCTCTAGTTCCAGGGCACCTGTGCGATGCTGCGTGGCGGCCAGCCGACCAGGCTGTCGTCCGGCATCGACCTGTTGCCAGCTCGTGGCCGGGTCCGGCGTCAGGCCGGGCTCGGCGGGGACCGGATCGGTGTCGCGCATCCCCCGTAGCGGCGGCTTGCGGCGCACCCAGTCCACCCAGACGCCCGCGGGCAATCCGATAAGCAGGAACGCGGCGAACACGTTGGTGGTCAGCAGCCCAACCTGGAAGGTGGACGCGTGCAGCACTAGGACCGCGGCCAGCGGCAGCGCCAGCGTGGTGACCTGGCTGCCGAATTCGCTGACCGTCTGACCGAACCACAGGCGGCGGAAGCCCGGCTGGCCGGTCAGCTTGCCGCGCAGTCGCTTCGCGACGAGCTGCCGCAGCCGGGCCGTGGTCGCTGGCTGAGTGTCGCCGACCGGTTGAGAGTGGTCAACGCCGTACGCGACCGGCGGGATCAGCGAGCACCTGGCGAACCGTCCACCCGAGTGCCACACGAAAGGTGCAGTCAACGAGATGGCGGGCGCGGCAGCTACCTTCGGCGAGGGTTCGCCGTTAGCAGTCGCTGCGCGGAGAACGACCCACGCAAACGATCACCAACGAGGGCTGCCGATCCATCGTCATAGAACGCTGCCGTCCAATCCTCAGATAGCGCAGCCGGTAGCACAAGGAACGGCCACGTGGCCCGAAGCCCTTCCGACGTGGGCCTGCACGATTGGAGGAGATGATCACCAAAAGGGGGCATGACCTGCCATGGCTCTACGGCGATGCTGGGACCGTCTAGGGCCTGTTGGCGACGAACGTCCCCCAGCCGTGGCGAGTGAACAAGATCCCCTCGTCAACCAGCGTCTTGATCGACTTCTGCACCGTGGTGCGCGACGTGGCGTAGCTCTCGGCTAGCTGAGCCACGCTCGGGATCTGGTCCCCCGGTGCCCACTCCCCAGACTGCACGCGGCGCCGCAGGTCGGCGGCTACGCGTTCGCTGGGAAGCTCTGAAGATCGCACATACTCCATGATCCCCATAGCTCAGCCCGGGTAAGAGTCATCGCAGTGTTCGGAGACATCGCGGACTGCTATAGTCATCGCATGGAGTATGGCCTGAACGTCGGCCGGTTCATCGAAGACCATGCTGACTACATCGTCAGAGTCGGCTTCGACGGCTTCGGCTACGAGGCTCAGCACCGCGATGAGTGGGGTCACGGCGCGGGCGAGCGTTACGCGGCGCTGACGCTTGACGAGCTGGCCGCGATGCTGGCGAAAGCAGACGCGCAAGCATGACCGGCCGCAGGTGCCGCTACTGCGACGCACAGATCATGTATGTCGGCGGGCTGTGGCTGAAAAAGAGAGGCGGGCTGTGGCTGAAAAAGAGAGTTGCCGACGTCAACGGTTTCTGCCTAAACAGTCCTGACGACCTGCATCGTCCTGCCTCCGAAGCCGAAACGCAAGGACCGGAAAGGTACGGTAGCCTGCCGGCAGCCCGGTCATTGTCGCGCTGATTGCCGGCATCGCCGTCTGGCTGGCGCTGACCATGCGCGGGGACCTAGCCCTGCCACCAGGGCGATGACGATGGTGAGGGTTCCTTCCTCCCGGCCCGCCGGGCATTGCCCTGTCGTCCCCGCGCCCGTCAAGAGCGATCGCAAGCCGCACCCGCGCCACCCCGGGTGGCCGGTCGGCCCAGGTACCCCCGACCAGTGGCTGTGGTCACCAGAACCGACGTACCCCGCCATCATCACCCGCGCCACCTGGGACGCCGCCCAGGCCATCGGCGCCGAGCATTCCACCAGCCGCGACGACCCCGGCCCCAGCACCCACCCGCCAACCCGCCGCACCTACGTGCTCGGCTCACGAGTCCGGTGCCGCTCCTGCAAACGGCGCATGTCCGGGATCACCCGCACCGCACGCCGCTACTGGGCAGACGAACCGCACTGCTCCAGCACCTACTACGCCTGCCACCACGACTCCTCCAACCCCCGCCAGACCGTCCCCGACACCCACCCCCGCTCGGTCTCCGTCCGCGAAGACCACCTGCTCGAAGTCATCCGCCAGTTCTTCGCCCAGCGTGTCTTCGGACCCGACCGCGCCGCCCTCCTGGCCGCCGACCTGCCCGCCGTCGCCGCCGACGACCAGGCTCGACGCGGCCGGCAGGCTGCTGCCCTGGCCAAGCGGCTGCGGCAGATCGACGCCGCTGAGAACGCCCACGCCCGCGAAATCGAAGCCCTCGCCCACCTCGACGACCCGCACGCCCCCGCCGTCACCGCGCTGCGGTCACGCGTGCTGGCCCGGTTCACCGAACTCGAAGACGAACGCCGCTGTCAACACCCAGCTAGCCGGCCTCGCCAAGACCGGCACCGGCCCCGGAGACCCCGCCCTCCTGGACGCCCTCCCCCTGCTGGGAGACCTCTCGCCTGCGCGCCCACCCGTCTGCAGCAGGAGCTATACCAGGCCCTCAACCTCCAGGCTCTCTACAACAAGAACCTGCACCAGGTCACCGTCCACGTCACCATTACCGAGTCCACCCCCCCGCGCCGTCGTCGCCATCATCGCAACCGCCGACGACCACCCGCGCGCCGCCACCGGGCGATACCCTCAGTTTCGGATCTGGCACAAGCCCCTACATGCTCGCCAGCTACCCAGATCATGAAAACCAAAGTGATAGTCCCCCGGGATCATGGACGGCGAGCCCACCGTGCCAACCGAACGTGCCTGATGGCCGTCTCAAGGACGTTGCACCACCCTGGTCGGGCGGTGCCAGCGGCCCAACCGGAGGGCGGAATCGCGATGGTCGGCAGGCGGGGGCTGCGCGCGGGCGGCCTGGTCACGGCGTTCGGGCTGGTGACGGCGGTGTGCGCGGGCCCGGCCAGCGCACAGGCGTTAGACGCGGGGAACGCCGGCACGGGGGCCGGGGCGCACGCCAGCGCGCGGGGCGCCGCGAACGCGACGACGGCGGGCATCTGCACGTCGGCCGCGCATCCAGGCCTCGCCGCGCGGCTGTCCGGCGAGATCACCGCCGCGCTGCGCGGGCGCTCGTCCGTGGCTGGCCTGGCCGTCGATGACCCGGTGACCGGCCTGACCTGCAGGCTCCACCCGGACTGGCACTTCGCCTCGGCCAGTGTGGTGAAGGTAACGATCCTGTCCGCGCTGCTGCGCAAGCTGCAGCAGGAGCACCGCAGCCTCACGGCGGAGCAGCGCGAGCTGGCCACCGAAATGATCACGGTATCCGACAACGACGCCGCGTCCGCGCTGTGGGCGCAGACCGGCCGGCCGGCCCTGCAGCACTTCCTCGACCTGGCGGGCATGCGCGAGACCGAGCTCGGCCCTGGGGGTTACTGGGGCCTGACCCAGATCACCGCGCACGACGAGCTCACCCTGCTGGAGCTGCTGACGAGCAACAACGCCGTGCTCACCGCCGCCTCGCGCAGCTACGTGCTCGGGCTGATGGCCAGGGTCGTCTCCTATGAGCGCTGGGGGGTGCCGGCCGGCGCACCGACCGGCCTGACCGTGCATGTGAAGAACGGCTGGCTGCCGCTGCCGGCGCACGGCTGGCGGATCAACAGCATCGGCAGCTTCTCGGGGCACGGGAGCGACTACATGATCGTCGTGCTGACGATGGATAATCCCACCATGGCCTATGGGGTGGACACCGTCCAGGACGTCGCCGAGGTGATCAACCGGGCACTGAACCCCGGCGCGACCTCGGTCATCCCGGCCGCCACGCCCGGCCGGTCCTGGGGCACGCCCGACGAACGGCTGCCGGCGGGCTCTTGACCGCGGAAGCCGGCGCCAGGGCCGCCGCCCGCGCTGCCTTCCCCGACTGGCGGTTCGCGCCCAACCAGGGCCGGCACCCGGACATCTACGAGATCGAGAACCGCGGGACGGACCCTGACGGCCACGTGCTCGCCGCCATGCGCCGCCTCGCCCCCTGGGACGGCCGCACCGTGCTCGACCTGGGCTGCGGCACCGGGTTCTGGCTGCCCGGCTACGCGAGGGACGCCGGCAGGGTCATCGGCGTCGAGCCGGACCCGCTGCCGCGGGCGAAGGCGGCCGCGCGCGTGGCGGGCCTGCCCGGGGTCGCGGTGGTGCCGGGCTCGGCCGAGCACCTGCCGCTCCCGGATCGATCCGTGGACGTGGTGCACGCCCGGTTCGCTTACTTCCTCGACCCGGGCGTCCAGACCGGCAGCGGGAGCGGCGCGGCCGGCCGGGGCGGGGCCGGGCACGGCGGCGCCGGCCAGGCCCAGGACCGGCGC
>JASHPR010000570.1 GCA_030038015.1 Streptosporangiaceae bacterium | reverse complement strand
CGGGCCCGGGGCGGCCGCGCCGGGGCCCGGCCGGGTGGCTACCCGGCGGGTGACGGGTCGCCGGCCTCGCCGCCGTCGCCGCGGCCCAGGATCTCCCGGATCCGCTCGGATCGTTCCGCGTACCTGGCCTCGGCACCGTGCCGGGTGGGCTCGTAATACCGGCGGCCCGCGACCTCGTCGGGTGCGTAGGCCTGGGGTATCACGCCTTCGGGGTAGTCGTGCGGGTACCGGTAGCCGCGGCCGTGGCCGAGCCTGGCCGCGCCGCGGTAGCTGCTGTCCCGCAGGTGCGCGGGCACCGGCCCGGCGAGCCCGGCCTGCACGTCGCCCTGGGCGGCGCCGATCGCCCGGATCACCGCGTTCGACTTCGGCGCCAGGGACAGGTGGATGACGGCCTGGGCCAGGTTGATCCTGGCCTCGGGCAGCCCGACGAACTCGACCGCCTGCGCCGCGGCGACGGCCACCTGGAGGGCCGAAGGATCCGCCATCCCGACGTCCTCGCTGGCGTGCACGATCAGCCGCCGGGCGATGAAGCGCGGGTCCTCCCCCGCCTCGATCATCCGGGCCAGGTAGTGCAGGGCCGCGTCGGCATCGCTCCCCCTGATGCTCTTGATGAACGCGCTGATGACGTCGTAGTGCTGGTCGCCAGCCCGGTCGTAGCGCACGGCCGCCCGGTCCACCGCGCGCTCCAGCGCGGCCAGGCCGATCACTTCGCCGGGCGGCAGGCCGAGGGCTGCCGCCTCGAGGTAGGTGAGAGCCCGCCGGGCGTCGCCGCCGGCCACCCTGATCAGCTGGTCGGCCACACCCTCGCCCAGGCCCACGGCGCCGGCGAGCCCGCGGTCGTCGGCCAGCGCCCGGTCGATCACGGCGCGCATGTCGTCGTCGCCGAGCGGCCGCAGGGTGAGCAGCAGCGAGCGGGACATCAGCGGCCCGACCACGGAAAACGACGGGTTCTCCGTGGTGGCGCCGATGAACGAGACCCACCGGTTCTCCACGGCCGGGAGCAGGGCGTCCTGCTGCGCCTTGTTGAACCGGTGCACCTCGTCGATGAACAGCACGGTCTGGGTGCCGGTGAGCCCAAGCTGGGTGCGGGCGGCTTCGATGGCGGCCCGCACATCCTTGACCCCGGCCGAGACCGCGGACAGCTCGACGAACCGCCGCCGGGTCACCCGGCTGACCACGTAGGCCAGGGTGGTCTTCCCGGTCCCCGGCGGGCCCCACAGCAGCAGCGACATCGGGGCGTCGTGCTCGGCCAGCTTCCGCAGCGGCGACCCCGCGCCGGTCAGGTGCGCCTGGCCGGCCACCTCGTCCAGGCTGCGCGGGCGCATGCGGACGGCCAGGGGCGCGGCGCCCTCTTCCGCCTCGGCGGCCGCGTCGTCGAACAGGCTCTCTGGCTGGCCCGCGCCGGCTGTGGACACGCGTTGACAGTACCTCGCCGCGGGCCAGGCAAGGACACCGAGCGCTTCCACCCTGTCGCGGCTTGCGCCCGGTCGCGTCCGTGATGCCGGAAGGGCTGCTAGTCGGCCGGCGGGATCACGTCGATGCCGGCCTCCTTGCGCTGCTCCGGGGTGATCGGCGTGGGCGCGCCGGTGAGCGGGTCGTAGCCGGACGCGGCCTTGGGGAAGGCGATCACATCGCGGATCGACTCCCGGCCGGTGAGCAGCATCAGCATCCGGTCCCAGCCGAACGCGATGCCGCCGTGCGGGGGCGGCCCGAAGCGCAGCGCGTCCAGCAGGAAGCCGAACTTGGACCTGGCCTCGTCCCGGGAGAGCCCGATCACATCGAACACCTGCTGCTGCATGTCCGGCCGGTGGATCCGGACCGACCCGCCGCCGATCTCGGTGCCGTTGCACACGATGTCGTAGGCGTCGGCCAGGGCGCCGGCAGGCTCGGCCGCGAACTTGTCGGCCCACTCGGGCAGCGGCGCGGTGAACGGGTGATGCACCGCGGTCCAGCCCCCCTCGCCGTCCTCCTCGAACATCGGAGCGTCCACCACCCAGGTGAAGGCCCACGCCGACGGGTCGATCAGGCCGCAGCGGCGGCCGATCTCCAGGCGGGCCGCGCCGAGCAGTTCCCGGGCGGAGTTCGCCGGCCCGGCCGCGAAGAAGATGCAGTCCGAAGGGCCAGCCCCGGCCGCCCGGGCGAGCCCGGCGCGCTCGGCCGCGGACAGGTGCCGGGCGACCGGCCCGGAGTCGGACACCTGGCCGCCCGCGTCGATCAGCACATAGGCGAGGCCCTTGGCGCCGCGCGACCGGGCCCAGTCCTGCCACCCGTCCAGCTCCTTGCGGGTCTGCGCGGCTCCGCCGGGCATGACCACGGCTCCCACGGACGGCGCCTGGAACACCCGGAAGTCGGTCTGGGCGAAGTAGCCGGTCAGCTCGGTGAGCTCGCAGCCGAACCGCAGGTCGGGCTTGTCAGAGCCGAACCTGGCCATGGCGTCGGCGTAGGTCATCCGGGGGATCGGCCGCGGCACGCGGTAGCCGGCGATCCGCTCCCACAGCCGCTGCACCAGGTCCTCGGCCACGTCGATGACGTCCTCGCGGGTGATGAACGACATCTCCAGGTCGATCTGGGTGAACTCGGGCTGCCGGTCGGCCCGGAAGTCCTCGTCGCGGAAGCAGCGCACCAGCTGGAAGTAGCGCTCCAGGCCGGAGACCATCAGCAGCTGCTTGAACAGCTGCGGCGACTGCGGCAGCGCGTACCAGTTGCCGGGCCGCAGCCGCACCGGCACCAGGAAGTCGCGCGCTCCCTCCGGCGTGGACCTGGTCAGGAAGGGCGTCTCCACGTTCACGAAGCCGCGCGACCGCATCAGGTCGCTGACCAGGTACGCGGCCTCTGACCTGGCGCGCAGCGCGGCCGCCGTCTCGTGCCGCCTGATGTCCAGGTAGCGGTAGCGCAGCCGGACCTCCTCGTTCAGGTCGGCCGCGCCCTCGATCGGGAACGGCAGCGGGTCGGACTCCGACAGCACCTCGATGTCGGTGACCTCGACCTCGACCGCGCCGGTCGCCAGGTCCGGGTTCTCGTTCCCGGCCGGCCTGCGCCGCACCGTCCCCGTCACCAGGACGCAGAACTCGGCGCGCAGGTCATGCGCGATGTCCTCGGCGCGGAACACCACCTGCACCACGCCGCTGGCATCCCGCAGGTCGATGAAGACCACGCCGCCATGGTCCCTGCGGCGGGCCACCCAGCCCGCAAGCGTCACGTTCAGGCCGGCGTCCGGGGCCCGCAGCGTCCCTGCCTCGTGCGTCCGGATCATGCTAGAGCCCGGTCGGGTGGCGTGCGCCGGGGATCGTGGGGACCGGTGCGTCCGGGTCCCCCAGGCCGGCCAGGAACGGGTTGGACCGCCGCTCCTCGCCGATGGTCGTGGCCGGCCCGTGCCCGGCGAGCACCTCGGTGTCGTCCGGCAGCGGCAGGCAGACCCGGGCCAGGCTCTTCAGGATCGTGGCGTGATCACCGCCGGGCAGGTCCGTCCGGCCGATCGACCCTGCGAACAGCAGGTCGCCGCTGAACAGGGTGCCGGGCTCCGCGGCGGGCGGCAGCCGGAACGTCACCGAGCCGGGGGTGTGGCCGGGCGCATGGTCCACCACCACCTGCACCCCGGCGAGCTCGAGCACGGCCCCGTCGGTGAGTTCCCGGACGTCGTCGGGCTCGGTGAAGGTGATCCCGCCGAACAGCCGCTGGCCCGGCGCCAGCGCGAGCCCGCGGCCGGGGTCGGTGAGCAGCGCCCGGTCAGACGGGTGGATGTAGGCGGGGATGTCCCGGGCACCGCACACCGGGGCCACCGACCAGATGTGGTCCACGTGGCCGTGCGTCAGCAGCACGGCGGCCGGCTGCAGCCGGTACCGCTCGACGATCTGGTCGATGCCCTGCTCGGCGTCCTGGCCGGGGTCGATAATCAGGCACTGCTCCCCCGGCCCCGGGGCCACGAGGTAGCAGTTCGCGGCGAATGAGCCGGCCGGGAACCCGGCGATCAGCACGGCTGGCCTCCTCTGGCGCGGGCGCTGGCGATGGTGCGTACAGGCTATCGGCGGCGGCCACGGGGCGCCCCGGTGGGCCGGTCAGGACACAGACAGGACGCGGTTGGTGCGGCGAACAGATAACGGCCGCGCCAATAGCGGGTTTACGCAGGTACGATTCGCGAAGTTTCGCTGATCACTCTACCCAAGTGACCGGCGGGCAGCACGAGCGGCACGAGCGGCAACAGGAGGGCCGGTGGGTGGCGGGTAAGAAAGAACGCCAGCGCAAGCTGGCCAGGCAGCGCTACCAGCGGCGGCTGGGCCGCCAGGCGCAGCGTGCCAGGCGGACGCGGCAGTGGACGGTGGCCGTCACCGCTCTCATCGTGGTGGCCGGCCTCGCCGTGGGCGGCGTGCTGCTCGCGGGCAGGTCCTCGGGCACGTCGGCCTCGCCCACGCCCACCCCGAGCGCCAGTGCCACGCCGAGCACCGTGGCGGAGCCCGCGACCCACTGCACCTACACGCCGAGCGGGACCGCGGCGCGCAAGGTTACCTTGCCGCCGGCCACCCCCGACTACAAGGCGGCCTACCAGGCGACGATCAACACCAACCGCGGCGCCATCGTGATCGACCTGCTGAACAGCAAGGCCACGTGCACGGTGAACTCGTTCGTCCACCTGGCCGAGCAGGACTTCTACAACGCCACGCCGTGCCCGCGGCTGGTCACCTCGGACGGCCTGTACCTGCTCCAGTGCGGTGACCCGACGGGCACCGGCTCGGGCGGGCCCGGCTACGAGTTCGCGAGCGAGAACCTCACCGGCGCCACGTACCCAGCAGGAACGGTGGCGATGGCCAACGACTCCGGCGAGCCGGACAGCAACGGCAGCCAGTTCTTCCTCGTGTACCAGAACACAACGCTAGCGCCGAGTTACACACCGTTTGGAAAGATCGTAAGCGGGCTTAATATCCTCCAGACTGTGGGCAAGGCCGGATACGGCGCGCCGCTCAACCCGGCGGGCGGCGGCAAGCCCAAGGAGAGCGTCGAGATCGAGAGCATAGCCATCAAGCAGACATGACCGGAGCGATGACAGCCGTTATAGATACATAGCGGGGCCTGGGGTCATACCCCGGCCAGCACAGCGGGCTCCGGGGGAGGTCGCCCCCGGGCCGACAGGGAGCAGCAGGAGGTTCGCGGTGAGCACGGCCAGCGATGCGTGGGGCAGGGTAGCCGACGATGGCACCGTCTACGTGCATACCGCCGAGGGCGAGCGGGTAGTGGGCTCGTGGCAGGCCGGGAGCCCGGACGAGGCCCTCGCCTTCTTCCAGCGCAAGTTCGCGGCGCTGGAGACCGAGGTCAGCCTGCTGGAGCAGCGCATCGCGACCACCGACATCTCGCCGGCGCACGCTCAGGCCTCGATCAGCAGGCTGCTCACCGCGGTGGCCGACGCCCACGCGGTCGGCGACCTCGACGGGCTGCGGGGCAGGCTCGAGGCCCTGACCGGCGTGGTCGACCACAGGCGGGAAGAGCACAAGGCCGCCCGGGAGCAGGCCCGCAGCCAGGCGCTGGAGGCCAAGGAGCGGATCGTCGCCGAGGCCGAGCGGATCGCGGCCGAGGCGACGCACTGGAAGGCCAGCGGTGAGCGGATGCGGCAGCTGCTGGAGGAGTGGAAGGCCGCGCCGCGTGGCGACCGGGCGACCGAGACCGCGCTGTGGAAGCGGCTTTCGGCGGCGCGCAACGCCTTCACCAAGCGCCGCAAGGCCTACTTCGCCGGCCTCGAGGAGGAGCGCGAGCTGGCCAGGGCGCGCAAGGAGAAGCTGGCCACCGAGGCCGAGGCGCTCGCCTCGTCGACCGACTGGGCGGCCACCGCGTCCGCCTTCCGCGAGCTGATGCGGTCGTGGAAGGAGGCGGGCCGGGCGGACCGGGCCGCCGAGGAGGAGCTGTGGAGCCGGTTCAAGGCGGCCCAGGACATGTTCTTCCAGGCCAGGTCGCAGGTCGTGCACGCCAAGGACGCCGAGCTGCGCGAGCACGCGAGCGCCAAGACGCGGCTGCTGGCCGAGGCCGAGCGGCTGCTCCCGGTCACCGACGCCCGCGCGGCCCGCGCGGCGCTGCGCGGCATCCAGGAGCGCTGGGAGCAGGCGGGGCCGGTGCCGCGCGAGGCCCACGAGCGCCTGGAAGGCGGGCTGCGGCGGGTCGAGGAGGCCTTGCGCAGGGCAGAGGACACGCAGTGGCGCCGGTCGAACCCCGAGGCGCTGTCCCGGGCCAGGGGCACGGTGGAGCAGATCCGCTCCGCGATCAGCCAGCTTGAGGGCCAGCTGTCCAGGGCGCAGCAGAGCGGGGACGCCAGGGCGCAGCAGCGGACCGAGGAGGCGCTGGCGGCGCGGCGGTCGTGGCTGGCCGAGGCCGAGCGCACCCTCGCCGAGCTCTCCGGCTGACCCCACCGTCCGCCGGCCGGCCGCCCCCGCCAGCCCGGGCAAGGCCGGAAGGCAATGAGGTGATGGACTCCGCGCTGTTCCTGGAACAGCAGCGGGGAGTCCACGACATCATTCGGCGGCGCGGATCCGGGCGCGGGATGCGGGATGTGGCGCGTGCTGGCGCAGAGGCGCGCTAGTTCGTGATGCGGTACACGTCGTATACGCCGTCGACGGAGCGAACCGCCCGCAGCACGTGGCCGAGGTGCTTCGGGTCGCCCATCTCGAACGTGAACCTGCTGACCGCCACCCGGTCCCTGGTGGTCGTCACCGACGCGGACAGGATGTTGACGTGCTGGTCAGAGATGGCCCGCGTGACGTCGGAGAGCAGGCCGGTGCGGTCGAGCGCCTCGGTCTGGATGGCCACCAGGAACTGCGAGCCCTCGCGCGGCGACCAGTGCACGTTGACCAGCCGCTCCGGCTGCGACTCGAGCAGGTGCTGCAGGTTCACGCAGTCCGTGCGGTGCACGGACACCCCGTTGCCGCGGGTCACAAACCCGGTGATCGTGTCGCCGGGCACCGGCGTGCAGCACTTGGAGAGCCGGGCCCACACGTCGGCCGCGCCCTCGACGACCACGCCGGAATCCCCGGCGGGGAGCGCCTTCGGCGCCCGGGTGAGCAGCGTGGTCTCGGCCAGGTCCTCCTGGGCGCCTGCGATGCCGCCGGCCGACTTGACCAGCTTGGCGACGATCGACTGCGCGCTCACGTGGCCCTCGCCGACCGCCGCGTACAGCGCCGACAGGTCGGCGTAGTGGAGCTCGTGGGCCACGGAGAGCAGCGCGTCGGCGGTGGCGAGCCGCTGCAGCGGCAGGTTCTGCTTGCGCATGGCCCGCGCGATCGCGGCCTTCCCCGTCTCGGTGGCCGCCTCCCTGCGCTCCTTGGAGAACCAGTGCCTGATCTTGTTCCGGGCACGGGCGCTCTTGACGAACTGCAGCCAGTCCCTGCTCGGCGCGGCGTCCGGGGCCTTGGACGTGAAGATCTCCACGGTGTCGCCGTTGTTCAGCTCGCTCTCCAGCGCGACC
Source organism: Streptosporangiaceae bacterium (assembly GCA_030038015.1). Taxonomy (GTDB): domain Bacteria; phylum Actinomycetota; class Actinomycetes; order Streptosporangiales; family Streptosporangiaceae; genus JASHPR01. The sequence goes on along the minus strand of JASHPR010000570.1, from coordinate 1,430 downwards.
AGCCGCCCGTTGACGCGGGCGCCGATCGTCCGGTGGCCCACCTCGGTGTGGATCGCGTACGCGAAGTCCACCGGGGTCGCGCCCTGCGGCAGCGCGATCACCTCACCGCGCGGCGTGAACACGTACACCTCGGCCGCGCCGAGGTCGAACCGCAGCGACTCGAGGAACTCGGCCGGGTCGGAGGTCTCCCGCTGCCAGTCCACGAGCTGCCGCAGCCAGGCCAGGTCGGCCGTGCCCCGGCCGCCGCCGGCGTTCGTCTCCTCCTTGTACTTCCAGTGCGCGGCCACGCCGTACTCGGCCCGCCGGTGCATGCCCCAGGTCCTTATCTGCAGCTCGACCGGCTTGCCCTCCGGGCCGATCACCGTGGTATGCAGCGACTGGTACAGGTTGAACTTGGGCATCGCGATGTAGTCCTTGAACCGCCCGGGTACCGGATTCCACCGGGCGTGGACCGTGCCGAGGGCGGCATAGCAGTCGCGTACCGAGTCGACGAGCACGCGGATGCCGACGAGGTCGTAAATATCATCGAAGCCGACATTGCGGGCGATCATCTTCTGGTAGACCGAGTAGTAGTGCTTCGGCCGGCCGGTCACCCGCGCCTTGATCTTCGCCTCGCGCAGGTCGGCGGACACCAGCTCGATGACGTCCTGCAGGAACACGTCCCGCCGCGGGGCGCGCTCGGAAACCAGCCGCGCGATCTCGTCGTACCGCTTGGGGAACAGGGTGGAGAACGCCAGGTCCTCCAGCTCCCACTTCACGGTGTTCATCCCCAGCCGGTGCGCGAGCGGCGCGAAGATCTCCAGCACCTCGCGCGACTTCTGCTCCTGCTTGTCGCGCGGCAGGTAGCGGAGCGTCCGCATGTTGTGCAGGCGGTCGGCGAGCTTGATCACCAGGACCCTGATGTCGCGGGACATCGCGACCACCATCTTGCGGACGGTCTCGGCCTGGGCCGCCTCGCCGTACTTGACCTTGTCGAGCTTGGTCACCCCGTCGACGAGGGTGGCGACGTCGTCGCCGAACTCCCGCCGCAGCTCGGTCAGGGTGTAGTCGGTGTCCTCGACGGTGTCGTGCAGCAGGGCCGCGCAGAGCGTCTCCGAGTTCATGCCCAGCTCGGCGAGGATCGTGGCCACGGCGAGCGGGTGCGTGATGTACGGGTCGCCGCTCTTGCGGACCTGGCCAGCGTGCTCGCGTGCCGCGACCTCGTAGGCGCGCTCGATGAGCCGCACGTCGGCCTTGGGGTGCGTGGCGCGCACGGTCTTGATCAGCGGCTCGAGCACCGGGTTGGCGCCGCCGCCCCGCGGCGCCCCGAGCCTGGCCAGACGGCGGCGGACGGCCGCGGTCCCGGCCGCGGCGGCGCTGGTGTCGCCCGGGGAAGCCGCCCGCACCGGAAGGACGCCGCCGATCACCCCGCGGGCGGGGCTGGCGCCGCT
>JASHPR010000569.1 GCA_030038015.1 Streptosporangiaceae bacterium | reverse complement strand
GGGTGGGCCTCGCCCGCCGACGAGGGCTGGCGCGCCGCCGAGGTCGTCCATACCCCGTCATCGGGCGGCGTTACTTCGGCCGGGCTCCCGAAGCGGGTGCCGCAGGCCAATCTCGTTCCGGGGGCCGTCGGCGCGTCGGCCGGGGCGTCTTCAGCGACGGCGCCGGTCCGGTCCGCGGCTGCCACGCGGGACCGCTTCGCCAGCTTCCAGCGCGGCGTCAGGCAGGGCCGTGCCGCAGCGAGCCAGGGCTCGTCTGACGACGACGCAGAGGATAAAGGTTCGGAATGAGAGGTGACATCGGTTGTGGTGGCGGTCATGCTGAGGGCTGGCAACTGGTGGTGGTCGTGGTAGGGCGAAGGGAGCGTTCGTGAGCCCGCTTGTGCGTCCGGCTCAGGACCTGAACTGGCTGATCACGAACTTCGTGGAGCGGGTGGCCTCGGTCGCGCACGCGATCGTCGTGTCGTCCGACGGGTTGCCCATGGCATACTCGCAGGGGTTCCCGCCGGATCGGGTTGATCAGCTTGCCGCGGTGACGTCGGGGCTGACCAGCCTGACCCAGGGAGCGTCGCGGGTGTTCGAGGGTGGCCCGGTCACCCAGACGGTCGTGGAGATGCAGCGAGGCCTGCTGATCGTCATGGCGATCAGCGACGGGTCCAGCCTCGCGGTGCTCGCGGCCGCCGACTGCGACATGGGCCTGGTGGCGTACGAGATGGCCCTGCTGGTCGAGCGGGTGGGCAGCGCGCTGACGCCGGAGGTGCGCGGTGCCCAGCCGCCTGGGTGGCGGGAGGATGGCAGACTGTGACAGGAGATGCCGGTGTCGGTCCCGCCCCGGGATGACCGGGCGTCCGCTGGCGGCAGGTACCGTCCGCGGCCGGGCAATGGGGTGCCCGCCTCGCCGCGGTCGGTGTTCGAGCCTGCGATAGCCGGCTTCGGCGCCGGGGTTCCTGGCCCGGCCGGGCCCGCTGGGGCGGGGCAGCGCGATCCGCGGCTGGGGCGCGGGGGGGATGGCGCCGGGAGTTCCCTGGTGCGGCCCTATGCGGTGACCGGGGGCCGGACGAAGCCCCGGACGCAGCTGGAGATCGAGGCGATGGTCGCGGCAGCGCACTACGAGGCGCGGGATTTGTCGGTGCTGAGCCCGGAGTGTCAGGCGATTTTGGGTTTTTGCCGGGATTGGCGGTCTGTGGCGGAGGTTTCAGCGGTGTTGCGGATGCCGCTGGGGGTGGCTCGGATCTTGATCGCTGATATGGCAGTGGAGGGGCTGGTGCGGGTTCACCAGCTGGATCATGCGCAGGGTCGCCCGGACCTTAACTTGCTGGAGAGGGTGCTCAGTGGACTTCGCAAGCTCTAACGCGGTCGCCGGCGTGGCCGCTGACGCCGCCATGACGTCGGTGAAGATCGTCGTGGCTGGCGGCTTCGGCGTCGGGAAGACGACGTTCGTCGGGTCGGTGTCGGAGATCACGCCGCTGACCACCGAGGCCGTCATGACCTCGGCGAGTGATGGCCTTGACGACCTGTCGCACACCCCGGACAAGACCACCACCACGGTGGCGATGGACTTCGGGCGGGTCACGCTGGATGCCGGGCTGATCCTGTACCTGTTCGGCACGCCGGGCCAGCACCGGTTCTGGTTCATGTGGGACGACCTGATTCACGGGGCCATCGGGGCGGTGGTGCTTGTGGATACCCGCAGGCTCGCGGATTCCTTCCCCGCGGTCGACTATTTCGAGTCGGCCGGGCTGCCGTTCATCGTGGCGGTCAACGGGTTCCACGGGGATTTCCCGCACGAAATCGCCGACGTCCAGGAGGCCCTGTCGGTCAGCCCGCACGTGCCGGTGATCCAGTGCGACGCCCGGGACCGCCGGTCCACCAAGTCGACGCTGATCTCGCTGGTGGAGCACGCCATGGCGATGCAGCTCAGCCCACGCTAGCTACCTGAGCAGCAGGCCCTGCGCCGAGACCGGGGTCGCGATCATGCCTGAGTCGTACATGAGGCCCGCGACCCGCTGGACCTGCCCGACGTTCAGGAACGCCGGGTACTGGCCGATGTTTACCAGGTCGGCGTAGAGCCCGGTCATGTGCTCGCCGCGCAGCACGGACTGGACGTTGCTGCGCTGCCCTCGGCGGGCAGCAGCCGCAGGCTGACCGCGAACGCCGCGATCAGCAGCAGCCCGGCTGCGCTTTTTCCGGCGGGACGGCGTGGTTTGATCACAATTTTGCGCCGGAGGGCGCTGGCGGAGGGCACGGCGCTCCCGGCGCCGGGTCCTCGTCCCCCGCGAGCAAGCTGCGCCCGGTTCGGCAGCATCGCTGGTGGCCGGCGAGCCGGAGTCGGCCCGCAAAGTACCGATTTATATATGTGTCGACTGGGCTGGCCGCTGTGTCGCCAGAGCGGCTGTTTCTACCCGTTCTGGGAAATCATGCGGGAGGCTCGGGGCCGGACGGCGGAGGCGGATATGGTGCACGGGTGGCGTCAGCAACGGAGTCGGCAGAGGTCCGGGCGCGCCCGGCGGAGGCCGCGTGGTACCGGCGCCGCGGCCCGCTGCTCGCCGTCGGCGCGGCCGCCTTCGCCGTCGCCCTCGGCGGGTACGTCGCCTACATCCTCGCCAACCCGTCGACGCAGTGGATACAGCCGGTCGACCTGCGGGTCTACCGGGACGGCGGCCTGATCGTCCGGCACGTCGCACCGTTCTACCGGGCGTACCGCGCGGCGCCGCTGTACGACTGGCCCGGGTACCTGCACCTGAAGTTCACCTACCCGCCGTTCGCGGCCATGGCGTTCACGGTCCTGTCGCTGACCTCTTTCACGGCGCTGCTGAAGATATCGGTGGGTGTGAACATCGCGGCCCTGCTCGCGACGGTCTGGATGACGCTCGGCGGCCTCTCCGTCCGCCGCGGGCTCGCCCGGCTCGGCGCCACGCTGCTGCTGGCCGCGCCGCTGCTGTGGACCGAGCCGGTGCAGCGGACGCTGTTCCTCGGGCAGATCGAGATCGTGCTGATGGCGCTGATCATCTGGGACCAGGTGCAGCCGGACCGGCGGTGGTGGAAGGGCGCGGGAATCGGCGTCGCGGCGGGCATCAAGCTCGTGCCGCTGATCTTCATCCCGTACCTGCTGCTGACCGCGAGGTTCCGGCAGGCCGCCGTGGCGGCGGGGACGTTCGCGCTGACGGTCCTCGCGGGCTTCGCCGTGCTGCCCGCCGACTCCAGGAAGTACTGGCTGGGCGGGCTGTTCGCGCAGGGCGGCCGCACCGGGTTCGTCGGCTGGGAGGGCAACCAGTCCCTCGCGGCGATCATCACCAGGCTGACCGGCAGCATGGCGCGCGCGCAGCCCGCGTGGCTGGTGGCTGACGTGGCGGTGGCGATCGCCGGCGTGGTGTGCGCGGCGCTGCTTGACCGGGCGGGCCACCGCATGGTGGGGCTGCTGGCCTGCGCTCTGACCGGGCTGCTGGTCTCGCCGATCAGCTGGGACCACCACTGGGTGTGGGTCGTGCCCGGGGTGGTGACCGCCGCGGTCTACGCGGTGCGCGCCGGGCGCACGGTGGCCCGCTCCGCCCTGGCCGGCCTGGCCATCGGGCTCGCGGCCGTGTTCGCGGCGTGGCCTGGCAGCCTGTGGCACCTCCCGGCCAACACCGGCGGGTACTTCGAGGGGCTGATCTGGGTGCCGCCGCTGACCAACCCCGAGCTGTACCTGAGGATCGGCGACCGGCCGTGGTTCGCCGAGTACCACTGGCACGGGCTGCAGCTGATCATCGGGAACCTGTACGTGCTGACCGGGATGGCGCTGTTCGCGGTGCTGCTCGCGGTGTGCTTCGGCCCGGCGCTGCGCGCCGGGCGCCCGGCGCGCGGAGCTGGCGCCGGCCGGGCCGCCGGGCTC
>JASHPR010000568.1 GCA_030038015.1 Streptosporangiaceae bacterium | reverse complement strand
GCGAAGGACCGGGTGACCACCGCGCTGTGCCGCGCGCCCGCGGCGGCGCCCGGCTCGCTGACCCCGCAGGACGTCGTCACCACGGTGCGGGCGCACACCCCGCCGGAGACGGTCGCCGCCGTCGACTCCGGCGCCCACATGCTCGCGGTCATGCCGCTGTGGCCGGTGGACGAGCCGCACCGGCTGCTGATCTCCAGCGGCCTTGCCACCATGGGCTTCGCCGTTCCGGCCGCGATCGCCGCCGCCCTGAGCGCGCCGGGCGGGCCGGTCATCGCGTTCACCGGCGACGGCGGCCTCGGGATGACGCTGATGGAGATCGAGACCGCGGTGCGGCACCGGCTGCCGGTGATCGTGGTCGTGTTCAACGACGCCTCGCTGAGCCTGATCAGGATCAAGCAGCGCCCGGCGGGCCACGGCGGGGACGCGGCGGTCGGCTACGGCCGCACCTCGTTCGCCGCCGCCGCCGCGGCCATGGGCGCGGCATCCGCCCCGGTCACGAACCGGGCGGAGCTTGCGGCCGAGCTGGCCACGGCGCTCCGGCGCGACGGCCCCACGCTCATCGACGTGCGCGTCGACCCGGCCGGATACCCCGCGATCCTCGACCTGACCCGGGGCCAGGCCGGCCGCCGGCCGCTCGATGCCGGTGACGGCGTCACGTTCACGATCTGCCAAGAAGACGGCTGACCCGCACCAGAGGAGACCATGGAAGCACCGGAGATCTGGGACCTGGACCCCGACGAGCGCGACATCGTCGCGGTCGTCCGCGACTGGGTGGAGGACAGCGTCCTCCCGGTCGCGCGTGACCTGGAGCATGCCAACGCCTACCCGGGCGAGCTCATCGAGGAGATGAAGCGGCTCGGCGTGTTCGGGCTGGCCATCCCGCGGGCCTACGGCGGCTCCGGCGTGTCCACCCGCTGCTTCGCGCTGGTCACCGAGGAGCTGTCCCGGGGGTGGATGAGCCTGGCCGGGGCCATGGGCGGGCACAGCGTGGTGGCCCGGCTGATCGCGCTGTTCGGCACCGACGCGCAGAAGGATGGGTGGCTGCCGCGGATGGCCACCGGGGAGGTCCGCGCGGCCATGGCGCTGACCGAGCCGGCGGGCGGGTCCGACCTGCAGGCGCTCCGCACCAGGGCGGCGGCGAACGGCCAGGGCTACCGCCTGGACGGGGTGAAGACCTGGATCACCAACGCCCGCCGGGCCGACATGGTCGCGGTCCTGTGCAAGACCGACCCCGGGGCGGTCCCGGCCAGCCGCGGGATCAGCATCGTGCTCGCCCAGCACGGGCCCGGCTTCACGGTCTCCCGTGACCTGCCCAAGCTGGGCTACAAGGGCCTGGAGAGCTGCGAGATCGTCTTCGACGGCTACGAGTGCCCGCGCGAGGCGCTGCTCGGCGCGCACGAGGGCCAGGGCTTCCGGCAGATGATGGGCGGGCTCGAGCTCGGCCGGATCAACGTCGCCGCGCGGGCCGTGGGCGTGGCGCGGGCCGCGTTCGAGGACTCGATGCGGTACGCGCAGCAGCGCGAGACGTTCGGCCAGCCGATCTGGAAGCACCAGGCGGTCGGCCACCGCCTCGCCGACATGGCCACCCGGGTCGAGGCCGCGCGCCTGCTGACGCTGCGCGCCGCGGCCGCGCTCGACGCCGGGCGGCGCAGCGACCTGGAGGCGGGGATGGCCAAGCTGTTCGCGTCCGAGGCCTGCCTGCAGGTCACCGCCGACGCGATCAAGGTGCACGGCGCCTACGGCTTCTCCACCGAGTTCGACATCGAGCGCTACTACCGCGACGCCCCGCTGATGGTGGTCGGCGAGGGCACCAACGACATCCAGCGGAACGTCATCATCCGCCAGCTCGTCGACCGCTACACAGAACAGGAGCGTGCTCAATGACGATTACCGTCGCCAAGTTCAAGGACGTCGCCGAGGGAACCCAGCCGGGCCAGTTCACGATCGGGGACCGGGAGTCGGTGTCCAGCCTGGCCGACCTCGACCCCAGCTACAAGCGGCTGCTCGACGAGCCGGTCACCGCGATCGTCGCGGTGCTGGGCGCGGACGGCCTGCCGAACCTCACCCCGGTGTGGTTCGACTACGAGGGCGACACCGTGCTGCTCAACCTGGCCACGCACCGCAAGAAGGTGAACTGGCTCCGCAAGGCGCCCAGTGCCACGTTCCTGCTGATGAACCCGGAGAACACCTACCACTGGCTGAGCATCAAGACCACCGTGGCCCGCGAGATCCCCGAGGACGACCCGGTCGAGGGCCCGCGGGTCACCGAGCAGCTCGACCGGATCTGGGTGAAGTACACCGGGAACGAGCCGCCCTACGCGCTGCGTGACCCGTCGTTCGACGAGCGCCGGGTGCTGTTCGAGCTCGATGTCGTGAAGGTCGCGACATTCGGCCGCCCGTAGGCCGGGACGCCGGGCCGCCCATGCCGAGCGTCATCGTCATGGGCGGCTCGCTCGGCGGGCTGACCGCGGCGCTCGTGCTCAGGGACGCCGGCTGCGACGTCCGGGTGTTCGAGCGGTCCTCGTCCGCGCTGCAGGCGCGGGGCGCGGGCATCGCCGCGCTCGACGCCACCCTGCGCTACCTGACCGAGCGCGGCGCCTGCCGGGCGGAGGACGTGTGCGCGTCCACCGGGTGGATCCGCTTCCTCGGCGCCGACGGGGGCATCCGGCACGAGCAGCGGCACCGCTACCGGTTCTCGTCGTGGAACACGATCTACCGCTCGCTGCTGCGGCTCTTCGGCGCCGGCCGCTACCTGCTCGGCCGCGAGGTGGTGGCGTTCACCCAGCCGGCCGGCGACGGCGCGGAGGCTGGCGGCGTGGACGTCGCGCTCGCGGACGGGTCGCGGGCCCGCGCGGACCTGCTGGTGTGCGCGGACGGGGTCGGCTCGACCGCCCGGGCCCGGCTGCTGCCCGGGGTGACGCCCTCCTACGCCGGCTACGTGGCCTGGCGCGGCACGCTGCCCGAGCGCTGCCTGTCACCGGCCACCCGCGAGGCCCTCGACGACGCGATCACCTACCAGGTGCTGGAACGCAGCCACATCCTCGTCTACCCGATCCCCGGCCTGGACGGGTCGCTGGCTCCCGGCGACCGGCTGGTCAACCTTGTCTGGTACGTCAACGTCGCCGCCGGGCCCGAGCTCGGCCGGCTGATGACCGGCAGGGACGGGATCCGGCGCACGGTGACGCTGCCGCCGGGCGCCGTGGCCGGCCACGCGGTGGCGGCGATGCGGCGGACGGCGGCCGAGGTGCTCGCCGCGCCGATCGCCGAGGTCGTGACCGGCGTCGCCGAGCCCTTCGTGCAGGTGATCTACGACATCGAGGTGCCGCGGATGGCCTTCGGCCGGGCGTGCCTCATCGGCGACGCCGCGTTCGCCGTCCGGCCGCACGCGGCGGCCGGCACCGCGAAGGCGGCCGAGGACGGC
>JASHPR010000567.1 GCA_030038015.1 Streptosporangiaceae bacterium | reverse complement strand
AGCCAGCCAAGCGCGGCGCGCGCGTCGGCGAGGCGCTGGCCCATCCCGGCCCGGTAGTAGTCGCCGCCGCTGGCCCGACGCCGCGCTTGTCGTAGCGCAGCGCCGCCACGCCGGCCCCGGCGAGCGCCTCCGCGATCGCGCTGGTGATGCCGCCCCGGAGCTGCATCCCGAGGGGCAGCCGGACGTCCGAGTTCCGGTCGGTCTTGCCCGATCCCACGATGAGCAGCGCGGCGGCCACCGGGCTGGCGGGCTCGGTGAAGGTCCCCGCGATCGTGCACCCGGCGCTGTCGAGGCTCACATCCTCGCCGCGCATCGGCACCGGTCCTCTCGTCCTCAGGCCGTCCGGTCGCCGGGCAGCAGCACCGACGCCAGGATGCGCCGCCGGCGCCCCGTCCGCGGCGGGTTGGCCAGCCTCGGCTGCAGCACCCGAGCCAGCTCACGCAGCAGGTCGGCGTACTCAGCGTCGTCCAGCCACAGGCCCGCTATCCGGTAGCTCACGCCGTCCCGGTACAGATCGATGTCGCCGCCCCCCAGGTAGCGGTCGTAGTCCGCGAGCAGCCCCGCGGTGAAGGCCATGAACGCCTGGCGGTGATCCTCAACGGTCATCGCGGCGAGGTCGTCCGGCGAGATCGCCGCCGCGGCCAGCCGCAGCAGGTAGGTGCGCTCCACCGCGCCGCGCACCTTGCGCTCGGACACGACCTGGAGCACGCCCGCGCTGACCAGGCGGGCCACGTGCCGGTACAGGCTGGCCGGGGGGACGTCCGACAGCTCGGCGCTGAGCTGCGCGGTCGTGAGCGGCCGCTCGCCCAGGAACGCCTGGATGATGCGCAACCGCACCGGGTGCAGCAGCAGCTCCGCCGAGTCCACCACAGCCAAAGCCTATCTCATTTCTGAGAAGGTTATCAATATTGGTAACAATGACCGCCCCGGCGGAATCACAGCGCCTGTCCGGGACCACCAACGCTGCCTGCCCCGCACCGACGCCGCCCGCTCCGTCTCGGGCCGTTCCCGCCGCCGCAGCCGAGGACCACCGGCCGCTCCTGGCGATCCAACAGCGTGGTGGTGACAACGCTGTTGCTCTGATGACAGCGTGGTGACCACCACATCATTGACGGAGCCGCCCTGGCCGTCCGGACGGCGTTCCGCGGGAGGCTTTGGCCGTTATATCCCGATAATGGGGAGGGCCTGCGTGCGCGGCGACGGATCCGCGGCGGCCTGGTGCGAGATTGTGGGCGCATGTCATCGGCCGGCACGCCCGTGCCGGGATCGAGCTGAGGATCACCCCGTCGATCTGGCCGTTCCGGCGGCGGGTCGCGGGCTCGACGGCCGGGTTCAGCCGATCGCGGCTGCGCGACGCGGGGCCGCAGGCCGGCCGGTCACCAGAGGTCGCCGCCGGTGAGCACGTAGATGAACGGGACGAGCGGGAGGAGGCCGAAAATCGCCCAGGCGACCTTGACGCCGCTGGACATGCCGGGGCGCGTGGCCAGGTCGATCCACATCAGGATGACCGCGAGCGGGTGCAGGAAACACACGAGCAGCTCGAGCAGCTTCTTCACGCGACCGCATCTACCCAGCCCGGTGGGCCAGTATGCGGAGGCCCCGAAGCCGCTTCCCGCAGGCCGCCAGATGGCAGATCCTGGCGCTGTGAACGCCGAAGACAGCGTCAGGATGCGAGACCTCCTGGCAAGCAACCGCACGATGCTGGCCTGGATCCGGATCCGGATCGCGCTCTCGTTCGCCGGGCTCGGCTTCGTCGTGGCCAAGTTCGGCAGGACCGCGGGCATGATCCGCTTCGCTGGGGGTGCGCTCCTCACGGCCTACCTCGCTGTCAGCACCTGAACGCTGCCTGGATCACGCCGGGCCCGAGCACAAGGAGCTGAAAATGACCGAGAACGAGGACGAGCCCGGCGTCGTCACCAAGCTCAGCGCGCGGTCTGCCGCCGACACGGTCGCGCGGCTGAAGGATCTGCTCGCCGAGAAGGGCCTGAAGCTCTTCGCCGTGATCGACCAGCGGGCCGAGGCCCGCGCGGTCGGGCTCGATCTCCGGGACACCGTGCTGGTGATCTTCGGCAGCCCTGCCGCGGGCACCCCGGTCATGGAGGCCGCGCCGCTGTCCGCGCTCGACCTGCCGCTGAAGGTCCTGATCTGGGACGACGCGGGCCAGACGAAGGTCTCCTACTACGCGCCGGCGGCGCTTGCCGCCCGGCACCACCTCGACGCGGACCTGGCGGCAAGGCTCGCGGGCGTCGACCCGGTCACCGACGCGCTCATCGCCCGGTAGCAGCCTCCGGCCGCTGCGGCGGGGCGTCCAGGGCGCAGTGCAGCGCGTGCGGCTGGGCCCCGGCCGCCTGCGGCGCGCGCCTGGGGTTGCGGATGGTGGCGGCCGCCAGCACGCCGGCGAAGAGGCACAGGCCCGCCGAGATGACCGAGGCGGTGCGGAAGCCGGCCGAGAACTGCGCTGGGTGCAGGTAGGCGGAGCCGGTGAGCCCGGCGGCGGCGGGGAGGATGGCCACGGCGATGAGCCCGGCGGCCCTGGCGACGTCGTTGTTGACGGCAGAGGCCGTCCCGGCCTGCTCGGCCGGGGCGGCGGCCAGGACGGTCGCGGTCAGCGGGGCCACGTTGATCGCCAGCCCGAACCCGAACACGGCCACCGCGGGCAGCACCTCGGTGAGGTAGTCCCCCGCGGGGCCGATCCTGGTGAACAGCACCAGGCCTGCCCCGATGACCAGCGGGCCGACGGTCATCTGCAGCCGCGGCCCGATCCGCGCGGCGAGCGCCCCGGAGCGGGCGGACAGCACCAGCATGATCAACGTCACGGGCAGCAGCGACAGGCCTGCCTCCATGGCGGTGTAGCCGGACACCTGCTCGAGCTGGATCGGCAGCAGGAACAGCACCCCGCCCAGCGCGGCGTAGACCGCGAACGTCACCACGTTCGCCGCGGTGAACTGGGCCGAGGCGAACATGCTCAGCGGCAGCAGCGGGGCGCTGGCGCGGCGTTCCCTGACGGTGAACGCGGCGAGCAGGGCCGCCCCGGCGATCAGCGCGGCCAGGGTGAGCGACCTGCCCCACCCGGACGAGGGTCCTTCGATGAGCCCGTAGGTCAGCCCGATCAGGCCCACCGTGACCAGCGCTCCCCCGCCCGTGTCGAGCCTCCCCGTCTCGGCCTCGTTGCGCGACTCGGGCACGTGCCGCCAGGCCACGGCGAGGACCGTGACCGCGATCGGCAGGTTGATGATGAAGATCAGCCGCCAGGACACCGCGGCGATCAGCCATCCGCCGAGGAACGGGCCGATGGCGGTGCCGACCCCGGCGAAGCCGGACCACGCCCCGATGGCCTTGCTGCGGTCTTCCTTGCGGAAGGACGCCTCCAGGATCGCGAGGCTGCCCGGGGTCAGCAGCGCGGCGCCGATGCCCTGCACGGCGCGCGCCAGGATCAGCACCGGGGCGTCCGGGGCGGCGGCGCAGATGGCCGACGCCGCGGCGAACCACGCCACGCCGGTCAGGAAGACCTTCTTCCGCCCATACCGGTCGCCCAGGGCCCCGGTGAACAGCAGCAGGCCGGCCAGGGTGAGCGTATAGCCGGTGACCACCCACTGCAGCGCGGCCATGCTGGCGTGGAAGTCGCGGCCGATGGCCGGCAGCGCGATGCCCACCACGGTGGCGTCGATCGAGGCTATCGCGGAGCCGAGGACCGTGGCCGCCAGCACCCAGCGGCCCCGGCTGCTGCGGTAGCTCAGCCCGGCCGGGCTGCTGGACGTGACCGCCTGGTTGCCCGCCATCGCCCTCAACATCCTTGCAGGGCCGCGCCGGGCAGGCCAGGGCGGCCCGGCCGCGGCGTCACGTTCCGGAATCCATGCAAGGTGCCCTGGTCACCGGGCGCTGGCGATCGCCTGCTCGATCGCGGCCTGCACCTCCGCGGGGCGCTCCATGTGCGGCATGTGGCCGGCGCCGTCGAGCAGGTGGAGGGCCGCGCCCGCGACCGACCCGGCGTGCCCGGGCGGGATGATCCGGTCGGCGGTGCCCCAGATCACCGTGATCGGCACGGTGCCGCCGATCGCGGCGACCGCCGCGGCGCCGTCCAGCCGCTGCGTGCCGTCATCCGCGACGAGGGTGCCGAGCAGGGTGCGCAGCGCCTCGTCGGCCCCGTCCAGCCGCTTGTAGGCCAGCAGGTCGTCCACCACCTGGCGGGTGACCAGGCTCTCGTCGGCGAAGAGCTGGCCGATGACCGGCCTGAGCTCGCGCCGGGTCTGCGCGCCGGCGAAGCCGCGCAGGTAATCCGCGTTGATCTCCTGGCCGAACCCGGACGGCGCGATCAGGGTCAGCGACGCGATCCGGCCCGGGTCCCTGGCGGCGGCCGCGAGCGCGACCGCCCCGCCCAGCGAGTG
>JASHPR010000566.1 GCA_030038015.1 Streptosporangiaceae bacterium | reverse complement strand
CCGCGGCGCGCGATCCGCTGGCCGGCCTCACCAGCCGGGAGGTCGAGGTGCTGCGTCTGCTCGCGTCCGGGCAGAGCAACAAGGAGATCGGTGCCAGGCTGTTCATCGCACCCAAGACGGCCAGCGTGCACGTCTCCAACATCCTGGCCAAGCTGGGCGCGGTGAGCCGCACCGAGGCCGCCGCGATCGCGCACGCGCAGGGGCTGGGGCTGCCCGCGAGGCCGAGGTCCTGAGCACCCGGCCGCCGCGGCGCGCCCAGCCACGCGTGAGCAAGCAGAGGAGTCGTCGCCTTGGCCCTGCCGCGGACATCCCCCGACTGCGTGCTGTTCACCACGTACAACCTGCTCAACCTGTTCCAGGAGGACTCGCCGCCCGAGCGTGAGCGCTACCGGCTCGTCGTGGACACGATCCGGGCGCTGGGCACCGACGTGCTGGCGGTCCAGGAGATCCGCGCGCCGGACGAGCCGGCCGCGCGGCAGCGGCTGCGCCAGCTCGCCGGCGACACCGGGATGTGCTGCACGGTGCCATGCCCGGATGGCGAAGACCAGCCGGCGCTGGCCATCGGCCCGCACGGCTACCACTGCGGCCTGCTCTGGCGCGACGGCATCGACCCCGTCCCCGGCTCGCTGCGCTGCCACGGGGCGGGGTACTTCTGGCACTCCCTGGCCAGCGTCACCCTTGATGTCGGCGGCGTCCAGGTCCGGCACGCGTCGCATCACGCCGCGCCGTTCGGCCGGCGGCTGCGCGCCGACCAGAACGAGACGCTGGTGGCGCTGGTCACCGGCGCGCCGCGGGGCATCCCGGCGATGGTCGGGGCGGACTGGAACACCGAGTGCGCAGACCGGGTGCGCGACGAGGCCTCGGGGGAGTGGATCCTGTACGAGCCCGGCGACCCCTACGCGGCCGTCGAGTGGTTCGACGAGATGATCAGCCAGTGCGAGTGGGAGTACGACGATCGGGGCCAGCGGCGGCACCGCGCCGACCGCATCCCGGGGGACGTGCTCTGGTCCGGCGGCCTCCTGGACGCGGCGGCCGCCCTGAACGCCCCCTGGCAGCCCACGGTCGGCCACCACCCGGACGACGCGTTCGGCGCCCGCGGGGTCTGGCGGCGGATCGACGGCATCCGGGTGACCAGGCGGGCGGCCGGCGCGCTGCGCGCGCACCACGTCGAGGACACCGAGGCCGCCCGCCGGGCCTCTGACCATCTCCCGGTCACCGCCGAGTACGCCCCTGCCGCGCTCGGCGTGCGTGCACCCGCCCCGTGAATCGAAAACGTGTTTGCCAGCGTCGGATACGCTCGGACCATGGAGCCAGAGCTGCAGGGTTCGCTGCTCGACCTGTGCGGTGAGCCCGGCCCGGGCCCGCTGGGATCAGCGGTCCAGCGGATCGTGCTGGCGCACGGGGCCTGGATCGACCTGCGGCCCGGCTGGATCGCCGGGGCGGACGCGCTGTTCGGGCGGCTGGCCGGGACGGTCCCGTGGCGCGAGGAGCGGCGGCACATGTACGACCGGGTCGTGGACGTGCCCCGGCTGCTCTGCTTCTACGGCGAGGGCGAGCCGCTGCCGGACCCGATGCTCGACGAGGCCAAGCGGGCGCTGGACGACCACTACGCGGCGGAACTCGGCGAGCCGTTCCGCACCGCCGGGCTGTGCCTGTACCGCGACGGCAAGGACAGCGTCGCCTGGCATGGCGACACCACGGGCCGCAGCAGCACGCAGGACACCATGGTCGCGATCATCTCGCTCGGCGCCCCCCGCACGCTGGCACTCCGCCCGCGCGGCGGAGGCGGCCCGGTGATCCGCCACGACCTGGGCCACGGCGATCTGCTGGTGATGGGCGGAAGCTGCCAGCGCACCTGGGAGCACTCCGTGCCCAAGACCGCCAGGGCCGCCGGCCCGAGGATCAGCGTCCAGTTCCGCCCCCGGGACGTCCGCTAGCCCGCCAGGCCACCGCGGGTGAGCGCGTCGAGCTTCTCCAGGGTGAGGGTCATGCCGTCGATCCACCGGGCGCCGCCCTTGACGGCCTTGCGCAGCCACCCGGGCGCCCGGGAACAGTCATAGATCTCGGTCACCAGGGTGGATCCCGGGCCCTGCGGCGTGAGCTCATAGGACCAGCGGTGCTCGGCCCGGTCGCCGATGCCGCCCTGGTCCTCCGGGCGGGAGGCGGCCTTCAGGACCGGCTCCCAGCCGATCCGGCGGCCAGGCTCGAACTCGACGACGTGGTTGGCCATCTCGTAGTCACCCATCTCGTCGTTGTGCATCGTCATCGTGAACACGTCGCCGACGCCCGAGATGACACCGCCGGACCCTTCCCGCAGCATTCCCGACCCGTCGATGAGCGGGTGGTTCGCGGGGCGGGCGAGGAAGCTGAACAGGTCCTCCGCCGGAGCCTCGATGGCCCGGGACACGGAGACGGGCTGGGTCCTGTCGCTGGTCATGGGGATCGCTTCCTTCCGGGGGGCTCGCGCGTGGCGTCTTGCACAACTGAGACGTACGGTGGCGCGCCAATTCATCGCGCGCATCCAGGAAAACCGGCCGGCTCCGGAACTCGCCCGGCCCAACGCGCGCCCGTCCGGCGGCATGGATGATCCGCCATCGCCGGGTTCTCGAAGTCGCACTCATGCGGGGATAGCGCGGTCAGCTCGCCGCCGGGCGCAGGGGGAGGGCGGCGGCGCGGTAGATGCCGTCGATGAGTTCCATGGTGCCCACGGCGTGCTCGGGCGTGGTCGGGAATGGCTCGCCGCGCAGCACCGCGGCGGCGAACGCGCGAAGCTGGCCGAGGTACGTCGTCTGCGCGGCGCCGGCAGGATCGCCGCTGATGGTCTCGGCGCGGCCGGCGGTCCTCGTCGTCACCACGAACCCGAGGTAGGGGTGCACGAAGTTCCGCACCCGCATCTGGCCGCGCGCGCCGACCACGTGCACGTCGGCGCGGAGCCGCCCGCCCTGGGTGAGCGACACATCCAGCCACGCGGTCGCGCCGCCCGGGAACGTCAGCAGGGCGCTCATCGCGTCGTCGACCTTGGGGCCGTGCTCGGTGGCGAGCGCCGCGGCCACCTCGGGCTCGCCCGGGCCGAGCAGCCGGATGCAGTCGACCGCGTAGCATCCCGCGTCCATGGCCGCGCCGCCGGCCAGGTCGTAGCGGTAGCGGATGTCGTCCGGCTCGGACAGCGGGAACGAGACCGTGCAGTGGATGTGCCGGATCCCGCCTGGCCCGGCGATGAGCGGAAGCTGGCCCACCATGATCTGGGCAAGCCGGTGGTAGCGGTAGTGCATGGCCTCCATGACCACCAGGCCGGATCGCCGCGCGGCATCCGCGACCGCACGCGCCTCCTCGGCATTGGCGGCAAACGGCTTCTCGCACAGCACGTGCTTGCCCGCCTTGACCGCGGCCAGCGTCCACGGGCCGTGCAGCGAGTTCGGCAGCGGGTTGTAGATCGCGTCGATGTCCGGGTCGGCGATCAGCTCCGCGTAGGAGCCGTGCACCACCGGGATGCCGTGCTGGGCCGCGAACGCCTCGGCCTGCTTGCGGTCCCTGGCGGCGACGGCGGTCACCGCCACCTCCGGCAGCAGCCGGGCGGGCGTGATCAGCGCCGGCGGGGTGATCCGCGCGGCGCCCAGGGTCCCGATGCGCAGCCGTTCCATGCCCGGGCTGATCAGCCGCCGCACGGGGCGAGCGCGTCCAGGAGTTCCGACGCGCGGGCGGCCGCCGCCGCCGGGTCGACGCTGGGCGATCCCACAAGCGGATCCCAGTTCAGGTCGTAGAAGACCTCGGTGACCCCCTGGGTGGCCAGCCACTCGGTGTCTTTCCTGATCTGCGCCGGGCTCCCGGACAGCAGCCGCCGGCCGCCGCCGGGACCGGCCACCTCGGGCCCGGCCCGCACCACCCCGCGGCAGACGATCCGCAGCGCGTCCGGGTCGCGGCCCGCCTCCGCCGCGGCGGCGCGGATGACGCCGATCCCCTCGGCGATCCGGGAAAGGTCGGTGCGGCTCGAGGTCACCCAGCCGTCCGCGATCCGCCCGGCCCGCTCGAGCGCCGCCCTGGCCAGGCCGCCGAGCAGGATCGGCGGGCCGCCGGGCTGCACCGGCTTCGGCAGCACGCTGCCCCGGGGGACCTCGTAGAACTCGCCGCTGAACTCGCTGAGGCCGCCGGACCACAGCTCGCGCAGCACCGCGACGTACTCGCTGGCGCGCGCGCCGCGGCGGGCCATCGACGCGCCGGTCGCCGCGAACTCCTCGGTCATCCAGCCGATGCCGAGGCCGAGGTCGAGCCGCCCGCCGGACAGGATGTCCACCGTGACCGCCTGCTTCGCCAGGTATGCGGGAGACACGAACGGGAGATTGATCACGGCAACGCCGAGCCTGATCCGCGAGGTGCCCGCTGCCGCGTAGGCCAGGGCCGCCATGGGGTCGAGCACGCTCTGGTACACCTCGTCCATGCCGGAGCCCTCGGGGACCAGCAGCCGCTGGAAGCTCCACAGCGACGCGTACCCGCCCTGCTCGGCACGGGCGGCAAAGCCAGCGAGGTTCTCCGGGGTTGCCCAGGACCCGGACACGGGGGCGCCGAAACCGATCTTCATGCCCCTCACCCTAGGGCCACCGGTGACGGCGGCGCACCGCCCCCGGCGCGCCGCTGCCGGCCGCGCGTGGGAGCCTATAGTGCCAGCCCGCCTTCGAGAACGGAGTCGTCCATGGAGCGGGATCCGCACGCCTGGATCGCCACCCTGCGGAATTCGCACGAGCGGCTCGTGTCACTGGTCGCGCCGCTCACCCCGGAGCAGCTTCGCGGTCCCTCGTACTGCACCGGCTGGACCGTTGCCCACGTGCTCTCGCACCTCGGCAGCGGGGCCGAGATCGCGCTGATGATGCTGCCCAGCGCGCTGGGCCAGGCCGAGCCGGCCGACCGGGCCGCGTTCCAGCCGGTGTGGGACGCCTGGAACGCCAAGAGCCCGGACGAGCAGGCCGCTGACGCGCTCGCCGCCGACGGGAAGCACGTCAGCGCCCTTGAGCAGCTCAGCGACGACGAGCTGGCCGCGGTCAGCCTCCCGTTCATCGGGATGAACCTGGACGCGGTCGGGCTGGTCGGCCTCAGGCTCGGCGAGCACGCGCTGCACACCTGGGACGTGGCGGTGTCCGGCGACCCGGCCGCCACGGTCTCGCCCGACGCGGTGTCCCTGCTGATCGACAACGTGCCACGGTTCCTCGCGCCGCGGCTTGGCCGGGTACCCGACGTCCCGTTCAGGGCGCATATCCGGAGCACCGGGCCGGATCGCGATTACCTCCTGATCGCTGCGGACCCGGTGCGGATGCCGGACTGGCCCGGTGACGGCGCCGGTGCCGACTTCGAGGTCACCATGCCGTCCGAGGCGCTGCTCCGGCTGGCCTACGGCAGGCTGGACCCCGCGCACACGCCGGCCGGGGTCGAGGCCGGCGAAGCCGACCTTGACCGCCTGCGCCGGATGTTCCCCGGCTTCTAGGCGAGGACCGCGGCGGCCACGTCGAGCGCGCAGCCCCAGGACAGGGTCACCCCGGCACCGCCGTGGCCGTAGTTGTGCACCAGCAGCCGGCCGCCGTCCAGGCTCTCCGCTTCCAGCCGCACGCTCGGCCGCACCGGCCGCAGCCCTACCCGGTGCGCCCTGACCGCCGCGCCGCGCAGCCGGGGCTCGACCGCCGCGCAGCGGCTCAGGATGCGCTCGGCGGTTGCCGGATCGGGCTCGAGGCTCCAGTCGCCGGCCTCCTCGGTGCCGCCCAGCACCGCGATGTCGCCATGCGGGAAGTAGTACCTGACGTCGCCGGGATCCTCGCCGACGAAAAATTCGCTGAGGCCGGGGTTCTCGGTCACCACCGCCTGGCCCCGCACCGGTGTCACGTCGGGATCTGGAACGAGACGGTTCGCGCCGATCCCGGAGCAGTTGACGATCACTGGTGCGCCGGTCAGCCCGGCGGCCTGGTCCAGCGAACCGAACTCGGCCTCGCGAACCGCTGCCCCGGCCCGCTCCAGCCTGGCCAGCAGGTACCCCAGGTACACCGACATCGAGATGACCGGCGCGGTCAGCCGCCACCCGGCGGCGAACCCGGCCGGCAGCTCGGCGGGGTCGCACGGCAGCGCCGAGTCCAGGGCGGTGACCCAGTCGAAGGGGTCGCTCCAGCCGCTCGCGGATGCCGCGATTCCGCTGGCCAGGTGCACCCCGGTGGCCGGGTCGGCGGCCAGGTCGGTCAGCCTGGCCAGGGTCACGCCGCCCCACCTGGCCACCCGCTCGCCGGTCTCGACCAGGTGCGGGCCCCAGATCGCCCCGGCCGCCGCCGACGTGACGCGCGGCGGCTGCTGCGCGGCGGCGACGGTCACGTCGCGGCCCGCCTCGGCCAGGCAGATCGCCGTGGTCAGGCCGGACACCCCGGCCCCGATCACCAGTACATCCGGCTGCTGACTCGTCATACGGCAGACCTTAACTACGCGGCGCTCCCGGCGAGCAGCTGGCCGGCCAGGCGCGGGACCGCCTGGCCGATCGGCTCGCGGATGACGACCGCGGCGGCGGCGTCGTACGGGGTGGGGTCGCGGTTGACGATGACCAGGGCCGCTCCCGCCTTGATGGCGATCCCGCACAGCGACGCGGCGGGCTCGACGGTCAGCGTGCTGCCGACGGCCAGCATCAGGTCCGAGCGCGCCGCCGCCGTGGCGGCGCGCTCGAACACGCCAGGAAGCAGCGCCTGGCCGAACATGACCGTGGCCGACTTCAGGATCCCGCCGCACCGCGCGCACCGCGGGTCCTCCTCGCCCGCCCGCACCCTGGCGAGGGCGTCGGCCATCGCGGTGCGGTCGCCGCAGCCGGTGCAGACGACGGCGAACATCGTGCCGTGCAGCTCGATGACCCGCTCGCGCGGCGTGCCGGCCCGCTGGTGCAGCTCATCGATGTTCTGCGTGATCACCTGGGTGTCAATGGCGCTGCCGGCCAGCCGGGCCAGGGCCCGGTGCGCGGCGTTGGGCTCGGCGGCCCAGGCCGGGTGCTCCAGCCTCGCCCGCCAGGACCGGCGCCGGACCTCAGGATCGGCCATGTACACCTGGTAGGTGGACAGCCTCTCCGCGGCCGGGTTCTTCGTCCACAGCCCCTGCGGCCCGCGGAAGTCCGGGATCCCCGAATCCGTGGAGATGCCCGCCCCGGTCAGCACGGCCACCGCCCTGACCTGGCGCGCCCATCCCGGTGCCGCGCCTGGCGGCACCGCCGGGCCGGCTGATTCCTCTGATTCCGCTGCGGTCACCGCACCTTCCTCACCGCGTTCACTCCCACCCCAGGGGCACCAGGTCCCGCTCCCGCTCCTCGGTCGGGGGCTCGCCCCCGGCCTCGGCAAACGCGCGGAGAGCGCGGACCAGGCCGACCCGGTCCTTCGGGGACATCCGGGTGACGATCGCAGCGATCTCCTCCCGGCGCCGCGCGGTGACCTCGTCGACGATCTGCCGGCCCGCGCTGGTCAGCCGCAGCAGGGTTTCCCGCCGGCTGTCCGGGTTGACCCGGCGGCTGACGAAGCCCCCGTCGACCAGGCGGTCAACCATGCGCAGCGCGGTGGACGGGTTGACCACCAGCCGGTCGGCGAGCGTCACGAGGTTCGTCTCGCCATGGGTCGCCAGCAGCACGAGCAGGCGGAACTGGGGCAAGGTCACCCGCTCCTCGGCTGCGGCCAGCGACCGGGCGGACACGGCGACCAGCAGGCGGGAAGCGGTGAGCACGGCCGACGTCAGCGCGGTCACGTCGTCCTGCAGCCCGGCATCGGCAGCGGCTCGATCATCCACATGCTCTTTCTACCTGGCAGCGAGGCCGCTCGCAGCATCCGGGGACATGCGTGCCCAGGGACACAGTTGCTATGGCCAATAAAGCTATGATGCTACTATTGCACTAAGCCATTAATTTGCCGCGGAGCGGAGAAAGCCGGGATCGGGGAGATGATGGCGGCCGAGAGGGGCAGCGGGAACGTGCGGTCGCCGGGCCGCGAGGCTCCTGCCGGCCCGGCAGGCATGCAGGCGGCCCCGGACTGCGAGCACCAGCCGGCGCCGGAGGGAGAGAGCACGGTGAAGCCATTCAGGTTCAGGGCGCTGATCATCATCGACCCGCCGCCGGACGGCGGCGCCGGCAGGCAGTACGCGAGCGGCACCCGTTCGCTCATCGTGCATGCACGGCGCATCGACCAGCCGTCTCGTGACAAGTACTTTCCCGCGACGATCTCGCAGGACACGGGACTGCCCCTGCGGCCGGGAGAACGCACGGTCGTGACCATCACCGTGACCGACGACGATGCACGGTCCTACTTCGGGCCGGGCCAGGCGTTCACGCTCTGGGGGGCCAGCGGCGGCTACGGCGTCGTCTCCCGCCGGGTATTCACGGACTTCGGCCCCAGCTGAGGCCGGCCTGGTGCTGGCCGCGGTGCGCCCCGGAACGGGTATCCGAAGCAGGCTCTGACGGATCACAATGAGCCTGGCGACGATCCGCGGAGGCGCTGGTGGCAGAGCACAAGATAGCCAGCTGGCTGGCGCGGCTGCGCGGGCTGCTGACCCGGTCCCAGGCCAGGCTCATCGACGACGCGGCTGCCGCGGCGGCCCCGGGCTCGGCGGGGCTCGGGGATGTCGAGCACGTGGTGATCCTGATGCAGGAGAACCGGTCGTTCGACCACTACTTCGGCACGATGTCCGCGGTGCGGGGGTTCTCGGACCCCCGCGTCCCGGCCCGCGAGGCCGGCGGGGCCAGGCTCCCGATCTTCGACCAGTTCGGCTACGGGCCGGGCACCGGCGCCGACCCGTCCGGCTACCTGCAGCCGTTCCACCTGGCCAGCGAGCCGCCGCTGAAGGACGGCCAGACCACCAACGACATCTCGCACGACTGGCCGACGCAGCACCGCAGCTGGCACGACGGCGCGCTTGACCAGTTCGTCACCGCGCACCTGGCCGCCGACGGCACCGAGAACGGCCCGCTGACCATGGGCTACTTCACCCGTCACGACCTGGCCTTCTATTACGCCCTGGCCGACGCGTTCACGGTCTGCGACGGCTACTTCTCCTCGGTCATCGGCCCGACCGACCCGAACCGGGTGCTGGCGATCTCCGGCACGATCGACCCGGACGGCAGCGCGGGAGGACCGGTCGTGGAGACCTACGTGGACCGGATCCCGCACTACGGCAAGCTGAGCTGGGAGACCATGCCGGAACGGCTGCAGGCCGCCGGGGTCAGCTGGAAGGTATACAACCACCCGCTCGCGGAGCTGGCGCTCAGCCCGCTGCCGTACTTCAAGGCGTTCAACGACCCGGTCTCGGTCGCCGGGTTCGAGCTGTTCAGCCGGGCGCTGGCCCCGTCATGGCCGGACGACTTCACCGCCGACGTGGCCGCCGGCCGCCTGCCATCGGTGTCGTGGCTCATCCCGCCGCTGGCCCAGTGTGAGCATCCGGCGGCGCCACCGGAATACGGCGAGAACTTCACCCAGACGGTGCTGCAGGCGCTGGTGGCGAATCCCGACGTGTGGGCGCAGACCGTGCTGTTCGTCGTGTTCGACGAGAACGGCGGGTTCTTCGACCATGTCCCGCCGGTCACCGCGCCCGAGGGCACGCCGGGCGAGTGGCTGACCGCCAGCCCGCTGCCCCCGGCCGCGGGCGGCATCGCCGGGCCGGTCGGCCTCGGGTTCCGGGTTCCCTGCCTGGTCGTGTCCCCGTTCAGCCGCGGCGGGTACCTCTGCTCCGACGTCTTCGACCACACCTCCCTGCTGCGCTTCATCGAGGCCAGGTTCGGCGTGCCGGTGCCCAACCTGTCGGCGTGGCGGCGCGGCGTCACCGGCGACATGACCAGCTCGCTCGCGCTCGCCCGGCCGCCGGTGCGCGAGGTCCCGCCGCTCCCGGCCACCAGCCTGGGGGAGCAGTCGGTCGCGGAGCAGGCGGTGCTCGATGCGCTGGCGGGCACGCTCGACGTCGGCATCCCCTATCCGCCGCCCAGCGCGAACTCCATGCCCTCGCAGGAGGCCGGGCCGCCGCGGCCGCCGGTTCCTTCGTGAACTGAGCTAGCCTGGCCTGGTCGGCTCGCGAAATTCATGGCAATTCCGTGCAGTTCACCACGAAGGCGCGCGGAATTGTCGGACCCTCGTTGTAGTGTCGAACTGAGGGTCGAACTTGAGGCCGTGAGGAGGCCCGGACGTCATGTGCTTAGCAGGCCAGGCACCGGCGGCGCCGTCGAATGCCGCGCAGGCGGTGGCGATGGTGCATGCCGGGCTGGACTGGCTGGCAACTGCGGACCCGACCACCCTGACCACGGCCGAGCAGGCAGGCTGCCTGCGCGGCCTGGAACAGGCGCAGGCCAAGCACACCGCGGCGCGGTCGCAGGTGCTGTCGGCATTCGATGCTCAGTGCGGGTACGAGGACGATGGGTATGGTTCGGCGCGGACATGGCTGAAGTGGCAGACGCGGATGACCGGCGGTGCGGCCGCGGGTGCGCTGGGGTGGGCGCGGCGCCTGGCGGCGCACCGCGTGGTGCGGGACGCCCTGGCGGGCGGGGAGGTGTCCGAGTCGTGGGCTCGGCAGTTCTGCGAGTGGACCGACCTGCTGCCGGAGGATCATCGCGACGGTGCGGATGCGACCCTGCTGGGCGCGGCGGCAGGGGGCGCCGACTTGCGTGACCTTGCCGGGCTGGCCGAGGAGATGCGGCGGCGCTGTGCGCAGCCGGACACCGACGGGGATGACGGGTTTGCCGGGCGGTGGGTGCGGCTGGACACGACCTTCCGGGGTGCGGGGAAGCTGGACGGGAACCTGACCCCGCAGTGCGCCGCGGCGCTCCAGACGGTGCTGGACACCCTGGGCAAGCGGCGAGGGCCGGAGGACCTGCGGACCAAGGGCCAGCGGCTGCACGACGCTCTCGACGATGCGTGCCGGCGGCTGGTCGGCTCCGGGTGCTTGCCGGAACGGGCGGGGCAGCCGGCCCAGATCGTGCTGCACATGGACCTGGACCGGCTGCGCGGCCTGCCGGGCGCCCCCGAGGCCGAGGCCGCGTGGGCCGGGGCTGCCACCGCCGGTCCCGGCGAGGACTGTGACGCGGCAATCGTGCCCGTCGTCACCGGCCGGGTCGACCCGGATGTCTTGGACCGGCTCGCCGCCGCGCTGCTGCAGGGCACGCCTGCCGCCCCGGGCGTGCCTGATCGCCCCGCCACGACCAGCCCCGCCACTTCGGGCCAGGACGGCACGGGCTCGGCGCGGCAGGCCCGGGCCGAGCGGGCCGCCCGGCGGATGATCCTGGCCGACGCCGCCGACCTGCTGTCGGGCCCGGGCGGGCTGGCCGGTTACCTGCGCACGCGGCTGCTGCCCGGCACGGTCGCGTCGGTCAGCCTGCCGCTGGATGTCGGCGCGGTCACTGAGACCATCCCGGTCCACCTGCGCCGGGCGGTGGCGGTGCGCGACCGGCACTGCCGTTTCCCCGGGTGCGACCAGCCGGTGGCGGCCTGCCAGCCGCACCACATCATCCCCCGTGCCCAGGGCGGGCCGACATGCCTGACCAACCTGCTGCTGCTCTGCGCCTTCCACCACCTGATCGCGGTCCACCGGTGGGGGTGGGGCATCACCCTGCACCCCGACGGCACCGTGACCGCGACCAGTCCCGACGGCGACAAGACCCTGCACAGCCACGGCCCGCCACCCGCCGCTGCCGCCTGACGGCGGGCGCGGCCGCATGGTCCGCTGGTCACGCTTTCGTCGGTCGCCGGGGCCGTGTCATGCCTGCGGGTGTATGGGCTCGGCGAGACGGCCGCGCTGATCAGGCGCGGCTGCGTCGTCTACGCCGCCAAGGCGTAACCGGCTGATCGAGGCTAGCCGGGTTCTCCGCCCCCGCGGCGGCCGGCCAGGCGCCAGGCCGCGGGGAGCAGGCCGGCCGCGATCACGGCCTTGATCGCGTCGCCGGCGATGAACGGCGTGAGCCCCTCGCTGATCGTGCTGGCCGGCCCGAGATGGGCGTACAGGGCCAGCCAGGTGAGCCCGGCCGCGTAGATGACCACCTCCCCGGCGAGCATCGCGGGCAGTGACCTGAGCACCGAGCGGTCGGCCCGCCGCTCGGCGAGCGCGCCGCACAGGGTGGCGGCGAGGAAGAACCCGATGATGTACCCGAACGAGGCCCCGGCCCATCCGCTCGCGTGGCCGGCGAACCAGGGGACCCCGGCGATCCCGGCGACCGCGTACAGGGCCATTGCCGCCGCGGCCCGGCGCCACCCGAGCGCGGTGCCGGCCAGCAGCACCCCGAGGGTCTGGCCGGTGATCGGCACCGGCGTGAACGACAGGTGGATGGAGATCTGGGCGAGGGCGCCGACGAAGCCCGCGGCGCCGGCGACCAGCAGAATGTCTCGTACCACCGCTCCCGGAATCAGGTCGGCGAGCACAACCGGGGCGGGTCTTCGCAGGGTGGCTGATTGCGACATAAAGGAGTACTGCCTCACTCATGACAGGTCGTGACGTGCGGGAGGATCCGCTCGGACCCTATCGGATGCCGCGGCGGGGAGCTATTGCCGTCCCCGATACGCTGGCGTTCCCGCGCGGCCGGCCCGCGGACGGCCTGCGGCAGCGTCACCCTGCCGCAGGGGCTCGACGTATCGTCTCTGGCATGACCGGCTCGCCCGCCTATTCAGGCACGATCCCGCGGCTGCTGGCCGCCGCCGCGTCCCGCGACCCCGGCGGGACCTGGCTGCGCACCGACGAGACCACGCTGACGTTCGCCGAAGCCGCGGCGGCCGTGGCCGGCCTGGCGCAGGCCCTGCGCGAGGCCGGGATCCGGCGCGGTGACCTGGTCATGATGACCGCCCGCACCACCCCGCCGTACCTGCTGTGCTGGCTGGCCGTGACCGCGATGGGCGCGGTGGCGGTGACGGTCAACCCGCGCAGCGCCCCGGCGGAGCTGGCCGGGCTGGTCCGGCAGGTCGCGCCGAGGGCGCTGATCAGCGACCCGGGCCTGGCCGAGCTCACCGGCCCCGTCCGCGGGCTGCCGGAGATCGGGGTGCTGGACGTCGGCGAGCTGCCCGGGTCCGCCGACCGCGCCGCCGGGCTGCCGGACGTGGTGGGGCCCGACGACGTGGCCGTGCTGATCCCGACCTCGGGCACCACGGGCCGGTCCAAGCTGGTGATGCAGACCCACCGGGCCTACGCCATGGCGGGCGAGGGCTTCCCGTTCTGGATGGAACTGACGGCGGAGGACCGGCTGATGACCTCCCTCCCGCTGTTTCACATCAACGCGCCCGCCTACTCGGTCATGGGCTCGCTGGCCTGCGGCGCGGGCCTGGTGCTGCTGCCGAGGTTCTCGGCCAGCGGGTTCCTCGCCGCGGCCCGCAGGCACGGCGCGACCGAGTTCAACGCGATCGGGGCGATGCTGGAGATCCTGATGCGCCAGCCCCCGCGCCCGGATGACGCGGGCACGCCGCTGCGCCTGTGCTACACCGGGCCCGCGCCGCAGCGGGAACGCCAGCTCGAGATCGAGCGCCGGTTCGGGCTGCGGATCGTGGTCGGCTATGCGATGTCCGAGTCGCCGTACGGGCTGATCTGGCCGCGGGGGACACGGCCCTATGGCACGCTCGGCACGGTGCGCCAGCACCCGGTTCTCGGCACGGTCAACGAGGCGCGGGTGGTCGCCGCGGACGGCCGGGTGCTGGGCCCGGGTGAGACCGGCGAGATAGAGCTGCGCAACCCGGTGCTCACCCCGGGGTACTGGGGGATGCCGGAGGAGACCGCCGCGCTGTTTGACGACGGGTGGCTGCGCACCGGGGACCTGGCCAGCGTCGGCGCCGACGGCATGTACACGTTCGCCGGCCGGCAGAAGGAGGTGCTGCGGCGGCGCGGTGAGAACCTGTCACCGCTGGAGGTGGAGGAGGTCCTCGCCGCGCATCCCGCGGTGCTGGAATGCGCCGTGGTCGGGGTGGAATCCGAGCTGTCCGAGGACGAGGTGAAGGCGTTCGTCGTGCCCGCCGACGGGGCGGATGTCTCCTTTGACGAGCTGCGGGCGTTCGCCGCCGAGCGGCTCGCGGCCTTCAAGGTTCCCCGGTACTGGCAGCTGGTCGGCGAGCTGCCGCGCACGCCCACGGCGCGGGTGGCCAAGCACCAGCTCCCCGCCGGGCACCAGGCCGGCGAGTACGACGCGGGCGGCTAGGGCTCAGGTGTCGACGCGGAGCGCGTCGAAGACGTCGCGCAGCCGGGACACCCGGTGCTCGAGCTGGTGCATGGACCCGGCGATGGCCGGGTCGCCGGCGGCCTGGCCGGAGAGCACCGTGACCATGTCCTCCACCGCCGCGAGCCGCGCGGACAGCTCGGCGAGCACCGGGTTGGCGCCGCCCGTGGCCGCCTCCGCGGCCAGCGACTCCCCGAGCTGCGCGCGCAGCATCGCCGCCTGGTCGGCCAGCTGCCGGTTCTTCGTGTAGAGGTCGACGAAGACCGATACCTTGGCGCGCAGCACCCAGGGGTCGAACGGCTTGGCGATATAGTCCACGGCCCCGGCCGAGTAGCTGCGGAACGCGTAGTCGGGCTCCGCGTTCCGCGCGGTGAGGAAGATGATCGGCACATCGCGGGTCCTGGGCCGGCGCTTGATGTGCGCGGCGGTCTCGAACCCGTCCATCCCTGGCATCAGCACGTCGAGCAGGATGACCGCGAACTCGTCGCTGAGCAGCGCCTTGAGCGCTGCGTCCCCCGACCGCGCCGGGACGAGCGTCTGGTTCAGCGAGCTGAGGATGGCCTCGAGCGCGACGATGTTCTCCGCGCGGTCGTCGACCAGCAGGATCTTGGCCTTCTCCGGCACCTGGGTGCTCCTAGGGCGACTTGGCGGCGATGCGTAAGCTGCCTGACCCGCCGCTGCGCCGTAGCCAGTGCCGCATCAGCTGCAGCAGGTGATCTGTTTCCACCGGCTTGGGGAAGTAGTCGGAGGCCCCCGCCTCGATGCTCTTCTCCCGGTCGCCCTTCATCGCCTTGGCGGTGAGCGCGATGATCGGCAGGTCGGCGAACTGCGGCATCTTCCTGATCGCCCGCATGGTCGCGTTCCCGTCCAGTTCCGGCATCATCACATCCATGAGCACCAGCGAGATGTCCTCGTTGCGCTCTAGCGACTCTATCCCGGCCCGGCCATTCTCGGCATACAGCACTTCTGCCCCGTACCGCTCGAAGACCCCGGTAAGGGCGAAAACACTGCGGGCGTCGTCGTCGACGATCAGGATCCGGGCGCCGTTCAGCACGTCGCTGCCGTCGGCGGGCGCCGGCGCGTCGACGGGCACCGTGCCCAGGGCGGCGTCGGGGACGGTCAGCGCGTCCGCCGGGTCGGCCGCGGCGCCCGGCGCCCGGCCGGCCGGCAGGTACAGGGTGAACGTGCTCCCCTTGCCCAGGCGGCTCGCGGCGCGGATCTCCCCGCCGAGCAGGCGGGCTATGTCGCGGCTGATCGAGAGGCCGAGGCCGGTCCCGCCGTAGCGGCGGCTCGTCGTCCCGTCCGCCTGGCTGAACGCGTCGAAGATGGTGCCGAGCTGCTGCCGGGCGATGCCCATGCCGGTATCGGACACGGCGAACGCCATGACCCCGGACGCCCCGCTCAGGGCGCCGTCGAACTCCACCTCGTCCGCCAGCCCGATGGCCAGCCTGACCTCCCCGGCCGAGGTGAACTTGACCGCGTTGGACAGCAGGTTGCGCAGGATCTGCTCTAGCCGCTGCTCGTCCACGTACAGCCGGTCTGGCGTGCCGTCGCGGACCTCGACGCTGAAGCCCAGGCCCTTGTCCTCCGCCATCGGCCGGAACGTGGCGTCGACGTAGTCGACGAGCGACGCAAGCTGCAGGTCGGCGGGATGGACCTCCATCTTGCCCGCCTCGACCTTGGACAGGTCCAGGATGTCGTTGATGAGCTGCAGCAGGTCGGAGCCTGCCGCGTGGATCGTGCGGGCGAAATCCACCTGC
The DNA here is from genome assembly GCA_030038015.1 of Streptosporangiaceae bacterium. Classification (GTDB taxonomy): domain Bacteria; phylum Actinomycetota; class Actinomycetes; order Streptosporangiales; family Streptosporangiaceae; genus JASHPR01. The sequence continues at coordinate 1,715 of JASHPR010000566.1, read as the reverse complement.
TGGCCGGTGAGGTTGCCGTCCTGGTTCTCCGACAGCAGCTTGGCCAGCACGAGCAGGCTGTTCAGCGGCGTCCGCAGCTCGTGGGACATGTTGGCGAGGAAGTCGGACTTGTACCTGGAGGAGATCGCCAGCTGCTGGGCGCGTTCCTCGAGGGTCTGGCGCGCCTGCTCGATCTGGCGGTTCTGCACCTCGATCGCGCTGTTCTGCTTCGCGAGCAGCGCGGCCTTCTCCTCGAGCTCCGCGTTGGACCTGCGCAGCTCGGCCTGCTGGCGCTGCAGCTCGACGGAGCGCTCCTGCAGCTGCGTGGTGAGCCGCTGCGACTCGCTGAGCAGCGCCTCGGTCCGGGAGCTCGCCATGATCGTGTTGATGGCGACGCCGATGGTCCCCACGAACTGGTCGAAGAAGGCCAGGTGCACGTCGCTGAACCTGGTCAGCGAGGCGATCTCGAGCACGCCGAGCACCTGGTCCTCGAACAGGATCGGCAGCACCGCCACGCTCACCGGGGTGGCCTCGCCGAGCCCGGACCCGACCTTGAGGTACCCGGCGGGCGCGTCGGTGATCAGGATCGGCGCCCGCTCCACGGCCGCCTGGCCGGCCAGCCCTTCGCCGGCCGCGAAGCGGGTGAGCCCGCCCTTCATGAACCCGTAGGTGGCGATGCGGGTGAACTCCTGCCGCTGGCTCCGCGGGCCCGCCGCATCGGTGGCCAGGTAGATGGCGCCATACTGGGCCGACGTCAGCGGCGTCAGCTCACCGAGGATGAGCCGGGCGAGCTCCAGCAGGTCGCGGTGGCCCTGCATCAGCCCGGCGATCCGCGCCAGGTTGGTCTTCAGCCAGTCCTGCTCCTGGTTGGCCCGGGTCGTCTCGCGCAGGTTCGCCACCATCAGGTTGACGTTGTCCTTGAGCTCGGCGACCTCGCCGCGCGCCGCGACCTCCACCGACTGGGTCAGGTCGCCCTCGGCGACCGCGCTGGCGACCGCGCCGATGGCGCGGACCTGCGTGGTCAGGTTGCTGGCCAGCTCGTTGACGCTCTCGGTCAGCCGCTTCCAGGTGCCGGACACGTCACGCACCTCGGCCTGCCCGCCGAGCCTGCCCTCGCTGCCCACCTCGCGGGCCACCCGGGTGACCTCCGAAGCGAACGCGGACAGCTGGTCGACCATGGTGTTCAGCGTGGTCTTCAGCTCCAGGATCTCGCCGCGCGCGTTCACGTCGATCTTCTTGGTCAGGTCGCCGTTGGCCACCGCGGTGGCGACCTGGGCGATGTTCCGCACCTGCGCGGTCAGGTTCCCGGCCATGAAGTTGACGTTGTCGGTGAGGTCCTTCCACACCCCGGACACGCCGCGGACCTGGGCCTGGCCGCCGAGGCGGCCCTCGGTGCCCACCTCGCGGGCCACCCGGGTGACCTCGTCGGCGAACGCCGACAGCTGGTCGACCATGGTGTTGAGCGTGGTCTTCAGCTCCAGGATCTCGCCGCGCGCGTTCACGTCGATCTTCTTGGTCAGGTCGCCGTTGGCGACCGCGGTGGCGACCTGGGCGATGTTGCGCACCTGGATGGTCAGGTTCCCGGCCATCAAGTTGACGTTGTCGGTCAGGCCTTTCCAGACCCCGGACACGCCGCGGACCTGGGCCTGGCCGCCGAGGATGCCCTCGGTGCCGACCTCCCGGGCGACCCTGGTGACCTCGTCGGCGAACGCCGAGAGCTGGTCGACCAGCATGTT
>JASHPR010000565.1 GCA_030038015.1 Streptosporangiaceae bacterium | reverse complement strand
CGTGGCTGCGGACCGCAGGTGGCCGCAGGCAGGTGCCGGCGTCGACGGCGTGGTCGTGGCGGTCGCGGTTTGCCGGGCGGGCCGGGGTGCTGCGGGAGGGCCTGATGCTGCTGCTCCCGCTGGCGTCAGGCAGGCAAGCTGCCCGGCCGCTGGCGGCGGCGGGGTCGCCGGCGGGTGACTGCCTGGCGGCGCTGGAGGCGGTCACACGGGGACTGCGGGACCGCCTGGCGGTGGCCGGGCTGGCGGCCCATGAGACGGCGGCGCACCTGTCCGGGGGCCTGTGGCTGGCGCCGGCGGTGCCGGTGCTGCGGTTCAACACGACCCTGCTTCCCGCGGTCGCCATAGCGGCCTCGTGATCGTGCCGGCTGGCGCATGGTCGGGGCATCCGGTCATGAACCGGGCATCACGAGGAGACGCGAAGTGACAGCAGCGGACAGGCAGGCGGCCGCCGCCCGGCAGCGGCGGCACACCATCGCCTTGTGGCGGTGGGCGCTGGTCGAGCCGGCGATGGATCCTGCGCTGACATCCCGCCAGCGCGGCCAGGTGGTGCGGGACCTGGCGTCCCGCGAGCACCGGGACCCGGACGGCACGGCGGTGAGCGTGTCGCGGCGCACGATCGACCGGTGGATCGTGGCCCGCCGCGAGGGCGGGTTCGACGCGCTGGTCCCGTCGCCGCGGCAGTGCCCGCCCCGGCTCGGCACGCAGACCGAGGAGCTCGCGGCCGGGCTGAAGCTGGAGAACCCGGCCCGGACCGCGGCGCAGGTCCGCCGGATCCTGGCCGCGCAGGGCGGGGCCGTCCCGTCGCTGCGGACGATCCAGCGGTGGCTGGAGGCCCGGGAGCTGACCACGCGGCCGGGCGGGCAGCCGCCGCAGGCCTTCGGCCGGTTCCAGGCCGATCAGGTGGGCGAGATCTGGACCGCGGACTTCATGAACGGGCCGCGGGTCGGCGGGAAGCCGTCGTTCCTGGCGGGCATCATCGATGACCGGTCCCGGTTCCTGACCGGGGCCCGGTTCGTCCGCCACGCTGACGCCGTCCGGTTCGCCGGCGTGCTGCGCGCCGCAATCGCCGCCTACGGCATCCCCCGGTCGCTCTACACCGACCACGGATCGGCCTTCGTTGACTCGTCGCTGGAGCGGGCCTGCGCGGTGCTCGGCACCAGGCTGACCCACAGCCAGCCCGGGCGCCCGATGGGGCGGGGAAAGATAGAGCGCGCCTTCGGGGTGATCCAGCAGCAGTTCCTGGCTGAGATCGCCGGCGACGACGCTCATCCCGCACGGCACCCCGTCAGCGATCTGGACGAGCTGAACGGCCTGCTCGCGTCCTGGCTGCGCGCCGAGTACCACGCCCGGCCGCACACCGAGACCGGGGAGGCGCCGGCGGTGCGGCTCGCCGCCGGCCAGCCGCGGCTGCCGGACCCGGCGCTGCTGAGGGAGGCGTTCTCCTGGAGCGTGATCCGGCAGGTCCGCAAGACCGCCACCGTCTCCGTCGAGGGCAATGTCTATTCCGTGGACCCGTTCCTGGCCGGCCGGAAGATCGAGTGCGTGTTCGACCCGTTCGACATGAGCGAGATGACCGTCTACTGGCAGGGCCGCAAGGCCGGCAAGGCCATCCCGCAGGTCATCGGACGGCACGCCCACCCCAAGGCCCCGCCCGACGAAGACGACCCGGCCCCGGCCGCGCTGACCGGCATCGACTACCTGCAGCTCATCGCCGACGCCGACGCCGCCGCCCTCGCGGACCAGCTGCGGCTGTCCGCCCTCGACGACAGCGAGCCCGCCCCGCCGCCCGGCCGCCAGGACCCGAAGGAGGAGGACCGCGGTGAACACGGCGACGATCCCCGCTGACCGGCTCGCCTGCCTGCTGCGCGACGCCGCCGCCGGCATGTGCGCCGACACCGCGGCCGTCGACCTGATCTGCCGGCACGGCCACTTCCTGCACGACCCCGGCTTCCGCCGCATCATCGCCGCCGGGTCGTCCATCACCACCGGGCAGCCGCTGGCCGTCATCCGGTGGAACGCCGCCGTCCACGCCCTGGAATCCGGGCACCTGCCCTGCTCCGGGTCGGAGCGGGCGATCTTGCTGATCGCCGCCAGCCTCGCCGAGCCCGGCATCACCATCAGCCTCCGGGACAACCTCGGCAACCTCGACCGGCGCAACATCACCCTGGTCACCGGCGCCATCACCGCCGCCAACGGCTGAAAACCGTGCCTGCCTGCCGCGCCCTGCAGGCAGGCACCGGAAAGGACATCCCTGATGATCGCGAACCTGCAGGCCCACTACGGCTTTTCCCGCATGCCATTCACCGCCTCCGTCCCCGTCAGCTCGCTTTACGCCTCCGCCGCGCACAAGGAAGCCGTCGCCCGGCTGCGCTGGCTGATCTCCGCCTGCGGACTGGGCACCCTGACCGGGGAAGTCGGCCATGGTTAACACTGCGCCTTTCGTTTCGTGTGATGTGTCAAACAGTCCAGGCTGATCGCGTTCGACCTGGATACGCAGGCCCTTGCGGCGTCCGGTCGTGACGTGGGCCGCGTTGAGCTCGCCGCGCTGGACCTTGTGCAACACGGTCTGCCGGGCCACGCCGAGGACCTTGGCGGCCTGGTCCAGCGGCA
>JASHPR010000564.1 GCA_030038015.1 Streptosporangiaceae bacterium | reverse complement strand
GTGCGGTCCCGCGGGGTCAGCGGCGGGGGGCGGGGCGGGGGCGCCTGGAGATGCTGAGCAGGCGCAGGGCCCGCTCCTGTTCGAAGTCGAGGGCCCGGGCCGCGGGCGGCTGGATGCGGCCGGCCCGCCTGCCGAGCTCGGCGACCTCGGCCCGGACGGCCGGTTCCGCGAGCACGCGCAGGCCGAAGGCGAGCGCCGCCGGGGTGATGTCGTACCGCTGCTCGATCGCCAGGGCGAGCGCCGCCGCGTGCAGGTCCTCCTCCCCGAACTGGCGGTGCGCCGCCGGGCCCGCGTGCGGCCGCAGGCCGGGCAGCAGGCCCAGGGTGTCCCGGTAGCGGAGCATCCGGGGCGAGGTACCCAGACGCCGCGCGGCTTCCGTGATGCGCACGCCAGCAATCTTAACAAAATTTTGTCGGAAAAAGGGCCTGCGGCGTGCGCCAACGGCGCCCGGTCCCGTAGCGTCGGAGACGTCACCCAAGGGGATCCAGCCTGGAGGAGTACTCAATGCCCACGGAAGCCATCCCGTTCAAGGTCGCCGACCTGTCGCTCGCCGAGTTCGGCAGGAAGGAGATCCGCCTCGCCGAGCACGAGATGCCGGGCCTGGCGGCCGTGCGGGAGGAATACGCCCGCTCCCAGCCGCTGCGCGGCGCCAGGATCACGGGATCCCTGCACATGACCATCCAGACCGCCGTGCTGATCGAGACGCTGGTCGCGCTCGGCGCCGAGGTGCGCTGGGCAAGCTGCAACATCTTCTCCACGCAGGACCATGCGGCCGCCGCGGTCGCGGTGGGCCCGGACGGCACGCCGGAGGAGCCCAAGGGCATCCCGGTGTTCGCCTGGAAGGGCGAGACCCTGCAGGAGTACTGGTGGTGCACGGAGCAGGCGCTCACCTGGCCCGGGCACCCGGGGCCGAACATGCTGCTGGACGACGGCGGGGATGCCACCCTGCTGGTGCACAGGGGCGCGGAGTTCGAGGCGGCAGGCTCAGTGCCGGAGCCGGCCGACGACGACCCCGAGGAATGGCAGGTCGTGCTCGCCGCGCTGCGCGCGTCCCTGGCCGCCGACGCCGGCAAGTGGACCGCCGCGGCAGCCGGGATCCAGGGCGTGACCGAGGAGACCACGACCGGGGTGCACCGGCTGTACGAGATGGCCAGGGCGGGCACGCTCAGGTTCCCGGCGATCAACGTCAACGACTCGGTGACCAAGTCGAAGTTCGACAACAAGTACGGCTGCAGGCACTCGCTGGTCGACGGCATCAACCGGGCCACGGACGTGCTGATCGGCGGCAAGGTCGCCGTGGTCTGCGGTTACGGCGACGTGGGCAAGGGCTGCTCCGAATCGCTGCGCGGCCAGGGGGGGCGGGTGATCGTCACCGAGATCGACCCGATCTGCGCGCTGCAGGCGGCCATGGACGGCTTCCAGGTGGCCCGCCTTGAGGACGTGGTGTCCACCGCCGACATCTTCGTCACGGCCACCGGCAACTACCACATCATCACCGCCCAGCACATGAGCCAGATGAAGCACCAGGCGATCGTCGGCAACATCGGCCACTTCGACAACGAGATCGACATGGCCGGCCTGACGCGCCTGCCCGGGGTGCGCAGGACCAACATCAAGCCGCAGGTGGACGAGTGGACCTTCCCCGACGGCCACTCGGTGATCATCCTGTCCGAGGGCCGGCTGCTGAACCTGGGCAACGCGACCGGCCACCCCAGCTTCGTGATGTCCAACAGCTTCACCAACCAGGTCATCGCGCAGATCGAGCTGTTCACCCGGGGCGGGGAGTACCCGCTGGGCGTGCACGTGCTGCCCAAGCACCTGGACGAGAAGGTGGCCAGGCTGCACCTGGACGCGCTCGGGGTCCGGCTCACCACCCTGTCCAAGGAGCAGGCCAGCTACATCGGCGTCCCGGTCGAGGGTCCCTACAAGCCCGACCACTACCGGTACTGACCCGGGCCCATGAGGATCGTGAACGGGTGGCATGAGCGCTGGTAGGCGCGGCGGCGGGGCTCCCGCCGGCGGGCAGCCGCCGGCCGCGCCGTCAGACGTCGCCGATCCGGGCCAGGCCGGTCCCGGCCAGGCCCGGATCGGCTGGGCTGAGCAGGCCATGCCCGTGCTCGGCCTGATCAGGGCCGCCTTCGGGCAGGAGCAGCCGCTGGCCGGGCTCGCGGTCGCCGCCTGCCTGCATGTCACCGCCGAGACCGCGGTCCTGGTCAACGTGCTCACGGCCGGCGGTGCCCGGCTGCACCTGGCCGCGTCGAACCCGCTGTCTACCCAGGACGACATCGCGGCGGCCCTGGCCGCATCACCCGGGGTCACGGTGCATGCCCGGTCAGGGGTGGACCGGCGCACCTACTACGAGCACATCCACCGGGCCCTGGATGCCAAGCCCAGCCTGGTCATCGATGACGGCTGCGACCTGGTGAACATCCTGCACACCGAGCGCCCGGAACTGCTCGCGGGCGTGCGCGGCGGGTGCGAATCCACCACGACGGGAGTGGCCAGGCTGCGGCGGATGGCCGCGGAAGGGACGCTCGCGTTCCCGATGGTGGCGGCGGACGCGTCACGGACCAGGCGGAGGTTCGACAACTATTTCGGCACCGGGCAGTCGGTGATCGACGGGATCCTCCGGGCGACCAACCTGCTGCTGGCCGGCAAGGTCGTCGTGGTGGCGGGCTACGGTTCCTGCGGCAGCGGGATCGCCGAACGGGCCAGAGGACTCGGCGCCCAGGTCATCGTCACCGAGGTCGACCCTGTCCGGGCTCTGGACGCGCTGATGCAGGGGTTCCGGGTGCTGCCGATGGCCAGGGCGGCGCCGCTGGGGGACGTGTTCATCACGGCGACGGGCTCGCGGGACGTGATCGCCGCCGAGCACATGGGGGCCATGCGCGACGGGGCGATCCTTGCCAACGCAGGCCATTTCGACGTCGAGGTC
>JASHPR010000563.1 GCA_030038015.1 Streptosporangiaceae bacterium | reverse complement strand
GCCGTGCTAACCGGAACGCATTTCCTGCTCGGCGACTCCGCGATCGCCGAAGGAGCGCTGGCGGCCGGCTGCACGTTCTTCGGCGGCTATCCGATCACCCCGTCCACCGAGGTAGCTGAGCGGATGGCGCAGCGCCTGCCGCAGATCGGCGGGGTGTACGCGCAGATGGAGGACGAACTCGCCTCGATGGCTGCGATCATCGGCGCCTCGTGGGCGGGCCGCAAGGCGATGACCGCGACCTCCGGCCCCGGCTTCTCGCTGATGATGGAGAACCTCGGCCTGGCGGTGATGACCGAGACGCCCGTCGTCGTGTGCGACGTGCAGCGCGGCGGCCCGTCGACCGGCCTGCCGACCGCGGTGGCGCAGGGCGACATGATGCAGGCGCGCTGGGGTTCGCACGGCCACTACGAGGTGATCGCCCTGGTGCCGTGGTCGGTGCAGGAGTGTTTCGATCTCACCGTGCGCGCTTTCAACCTCGCCGAGCGCTACCGGACGCCGGTGCTGGTCATGACCGACGCGGAGGTCGGGCACCTGATGGAGCGCTTGGTGATCCCGCCGCCACGCGACCTGGTGCTCATCGGGCGGAAGCGCCCGCGCAAGCCGCCGGATGATGCCTGGTACGAGCCGGACGAGGATCTGGTGCCGCCGATGGCCATCGCCGGCGAGGGCTACCACATCTTCGTCGAGAGCCTCACCCACGACGACCGCGGCTACCCCGACACGACGGCCGGTCCGCAGCGGCGGCTGGTCACCCGGCTGGTGGAGAAGATCCGCAGGAACCGCTTCGAGATCTACGACTTCGAAGAGCGCCAGGTCGCCGACGCAGAGGTGGTGGTGCTGTCGTTCGGCATCTCGGCGCGGGTCTCGGCCGAGGCGGTCGCCCGCTCGCGCGCACAGGGGATCAAGGCCGGTCTGATGCGCTTGCGCACCGCCTGGCCGTTCCCTGAGGAACGCGTCCGTGAGCTGTCCACGCAGATCCGCGGCTTCGTCGTACCTGAGATCAATCTCGGGCAGATGGTGCGCGAGGTCGAGCGCTGCGCCGTGGACCGCTGCGGCGTGCTGGGCGTCCCGCATCCAGGCGGGGACATACACGACCCGGAGGAGATCGTCGAGGCCGTCATGCGGACGCACACGGAAGGCGCGCCGACGCGAGCAGCATTGGTGGCCGCAAAATGAGCCGGGTCGGCGTCTTCGTCTGCCACTGCGGCGAGAACATCGCACGGACGGTGGACGTCGGGCAAGTGACCCAGTTCGCGAAGGGCTTGCCCGGGGTCGCGATCTCGCGGCACTACCCGTACATGTGCTCGGCGCCCGGCCAGAAGCTGGTCCGTGACACGATCGAATCCGAAGGGCTCACCGGGGTCGTCGTGGCCGCCTGCTCGCCGCAGCTGCATGAGCCCACATTCCGCGGCACCACCGCGCAGGCTGGCCTCAACCCGTTCCTGTGCGAGATGGCGAACATCCGCGAGCAGTGCGCCTGGGTGAACACCGACGCCGCAGCCGCGACGGCTAAGGCTTGCGCCCTGGTGGCCTCCGGCGTGGAGAAGGTCAAGCGGGACGAGCCGCTGCTGCCGGTGCGGGTGCCGGTTACCAAGCGGGCGCTGGTGATCGGCGCCGGCGTGGCCGGCATCAGGGCCGCGCTGGATATCGCCAACGCCGGCTACGACGTAACGCTGGTCGAGAAGAACCCATCGATCGGCGGGAACATGTCACGGCTGTCCGAGACGTTCCCCACGCTGGACTGCTCGCAGTGCATCCTGACTCCGCTCATGGTCGAGGTGTCCCGGCACCCGCGGATCGAGTTGCTCACATACTCCGAGGTCGAGGAGGTGGGCGGCTACGTCGGCAGCTTCAAGGTCACGATCAAGAGGAAGGCCCGCTTCGTCCTCGAGGACCTGTGCACCGGCTGCGATGACTGCGTCGCCGCCTGCCCGGTGACGGTGCCGAACGAGTTCGACATGGGCCTGGCCTGGCGCAAGGCGATCTACATTCCGTTCCCGCAGGCGGTCCCGGCGATCTACACGCTGGACGCCGACGCGTGCGTCAACTCCCGGCTGGCATCCCCTGGCGGTGGCTACCGGGTGCTTGCCTGCGAGCGCTGCGCGCAGGCGTGCGGGCCCGCGGCCATCGACTATGACATGCGCGACGAGATCATTGAGCGCGAGGTCGGCGCGATCGTCGTCGCCACCGGCTATGAGCTGCTAGGTGCCGATCGGGCGGCCGACTATGGCTACCACCGTTATCCGGACGTGGTTGACGGCCTGGAGTTCGAGCGGCTGCTGTCCGCCTCCGGGCCGACCCTTGGTGAGCTGCGCCGTCCCTCGGACGGAAAGGTGCCGAAGGACATCGTCTTCATCCAGTGCGTCGGCTCACGCGATCCGCGCCATGGCGTCCCGTACTGCTCGCGGATCTGCTGCATGGTCACCGCGAAGCAGGCGCTGCTCTACCGGCACAAGGTGCCCGACGGCAGGGCGACGGTGTTCTATATCGACATCCGGGCGGCCGGGAAGGGCTACGAGGAATTCGTCTCCCGGGTGATGGAAGAAGAACACGTCCTCTACGTACGCGGACGGGTGAGCCGGGTCACCCAGCACGCCGATCGGCTGCGCGTCTACGGCGCGGACACGCTGTCTGGCCAGCCGCTGGTGGTCGAGGCCGACCTGGTGGTGCTGGCGACCGCGCTGGTACCGCCGGCCGGCAGTGAGCTCCCCCGCATGCTGCGCGTCCCGACGGACGCGAACGGCTTCCTGGCCGAGGCTCACCCCAAGCTGCGGCCGGTCGAGACGCTGTCGGCGGGCGTGTTCCTGGCCGGCACGGCGCAGGCGCCCAAGGACATCCCAGATACCGTCGCGCAGGCCTCCGCCGCCGCGAGCAAGGTGCTTGAACTGCTATCCCGGCCCTTGCATGAGCGCGAGCCGACGGTCGCGAGCGTGAACGAGGCCGCCTGCGTGGGCTGTTTCGAGTGTGAGCGGGTCTGCCCGTACGGGGCGATCGGCCGCCGCGAGATCCGGGACCGGCAGGGCAACCTGGTCCGCCTGGTCGCGGAGGTGAACGAGGCCCTGTGCGAAGGCTGCGGCGCGTGCACGGCGGCATGCCGGGTCCGGGCGGTGGACGTGCTCGGCTTCGATGACGAGCAGGTGTTCGCCCAGATCGGCGCCGTCATGGGGGCTGGCGTGGTGACGGAGTCGCGCGAGGAGGCACAGTGACCGCCGGGACGCCTTCAGCCGGCCGCGAGATGGCCGGTGCTGCCGCGGACGTCAGCCGCGACGGCTGGCAGCCGACGCTCGTCGCTATGGTCTGCAACTGGTGCACCTACGCGGGCGCTGACATGGCCGGGACCGCCCGCCGGGCACAGGCCCCGAACATCCGCATCGTCCGCTTCCTGTGCACCGGGCGCATCGACCCGGTGCACATCCTGACGGCGTTCGAGCGCGGCGCCGACGGCGTCATCGTCTCGGGCTGCCACCCAGGCGACTGCCATTACGTGCAGGGCAACCTGCTCGCGCGCCGGCGCCTGTCGGTGTTCAGCGAACTCATGGACTTCCTTGGCCTGGACCGGCGCAGGCTGCACTTCGCCTGGGTGTCAGCGTCCGAGGGCGTCAAGTGGTCGCAGGTGGTCGACCAGGCGGTGGCCGCCGTGCGGGCGGTGGGGCCGGTCGGTTCCTGGGCGCGCCCGTCCAAGGACGGCGCCCTCGCCCCCGAGCTGCCCGAGCCCGGTTCGCCGCCACGCGAGATGCCCGCTGCGCAGGAGAACGCGCGGGTGACCGCGGCACTCCGCGAGCAGGTGGCGGCGCTGCTGCATGATGGCCGGGTCCGGGTGGTCGCCGGTTACGCGCGGGGTTCGCTGCCAGGCCAGATGGTGCCCGCCTTCGCGACCGACCGCGCGGGCGCCGAGGCGCTCGAATGGAACGAGCGCTGCGCTGCCAACCTGGCCGTATACCTGCCCAGGCTGCTCAGCCGCGGTGCCCGCCCGGCGGGCGGCCCCCCGGCCGCCGGCGACGGGAAGGTCGGGATCGTCATCAAGAGCTGCGATGCGAAGTCGGTCGTCGGGCTGATGCGGGAAAATCAGCTTGACCGCGAGCAGGTAGTGCTCATCGGCGTCCCGTGCACGGGGATGTGGGAGGAGGGGAAGCTCGCCGCCAAGTGCTACGCCTGCGCGGATGCGGTATCGCCGCTCGCGGACGTGATCATCACGCCGGATCCCACCGGCGCGGCCGGACCCGGCGAGCGTGCCGTCGCCGCCGACCCGCGCGACGCCGAGATCGCTGCCCTCCAAGCGCTGCCCGCGACCGAACGCTGGGACTTCTGGCAGCGCCAGTTCGATCGCTGCCTGCGCTGCTATGCCTGCAGGGCGGTCTGCCCGCTGTGCTATTGCGAGACGTGCGTCGCCGATAAGAACCAGCCGCAGTGGGTTCCGGTCTCGATCGACGGCAGCGGCAACACCGCGTGGAACGTGACCCGCGCGATGCACCTGGCCGGACGCTGCATCGACTGCGACGCGTGCACCCGCGCCTGCCCGGCCGACATCCGGCTTGACCTGCTCAACCGGCGGATCTCCGATCAGATCGAGCACAGCTTCGGCTACCGGCCAGCGGCCGACGCCTCCGTCTCGCCGCCGCTGGCGACGTACCAGCCCTCCGATCCGGACGGGTTCCTGTGATGGACGGCTGGCGGCTGACCGAGGAGCAGGTGCGGGCCTGGCTCGCAGCACTGGTTGCCGACGGGCGGCGCGCCGTAGCGCCGGTCGAGGTGGACCGGCTGTTGCTGTTCCGCGAGGTCGGATCCGCCGGCGAGATCCGCCTGGATCCGCACGGCCGGACCCGCTGGTCGGCCAAGGAGTTCCTGCTCCCGGCGACCGAGACGCTCTTCTCCTACCGGTATGACGGCGAGCGCGTGGCGATCGACACGCCTTCGCCGCCGCCGGAGCAAATCCTGATCGGACTGCGCCCGTGCGACGCTGCCGGGACCGCGCGGCTGGACGACCAGCTGGCCGGCGACGAGCTTTACGCGCGCCGGAGGGAACGGACGGTGATCGTCTCCGTCGCCTGCGCGAGCGCCGGGCCCGCCTGCTTCTGCACCGCGGTCGGGGGATCCCCGGCCGGAACCGAGGGCAGCGACCTGCAGCTCATCCCGCTCGACGGAGGCTGGCTGCTGCGGCCGCTCACCGACCGCGGCGTTGCGCTGACTGCCGGGGACCGCGCGGGCTGGGCCGTGGCGGCCGAGCAGGACTGGGCGATGGCCGAGGGCCAGCTGCGCGCGGTCGAGGACGCCATCGGCGCCGAGCCGGTTCCGCCGGAGACGGCGGCGGCGCTAGCCGGGCGCTTCGAGGCGGACTCCTGGCAGGTACTGGCCGAGCGCTGCCTCGGCTGCGGCCTGTGCGCCTACGTCTGCCCGAGTTGCGGCTGCTTCGACGTCACCGACGACGGTGACGTGTTCTGCGGCACGAGATGCCGCTCCTGGGACAGCTGCGGCCTGGCCCGGTTCACCAAGCACGCCGCTGGCCACAACCCGCGTCCCGGTCAGCCAGCGCGCTACCGGCAGCGGATCTTGCACAAGCTCGCGTGGTTCCCGCTCGAGCACGGCAGCTTCATGTGCGTCGGCTGCGGCCGGTGCACCGAGCTGTGCCCGGTCGGCCTGGACATCCGCCAGTCGCTTGCCCTGGCGCTGGACCAGGTGGCGGACGCGCCCACGGGCCAGCAGCCAGAGCAGGCGCCGGGCCAGCCACCGGGCCAGGAACGGAAGGCGGCCATCAGCTCATGAACGGCAATCACCAGCTCGGCATCCGGCCCGGTGAGACCCTCGGGCAATCGTCAGCGCAAGGGCTGGGATCCGCACGCGGGAACGGCTTCCTGCCGCGGCTCATGCGAGTCGAGACGGTGCGCGAGGAGACCCACGACGTGCGGACGCTGCGGCTGGTGCCGCTCGATCCGAAGGCAGCCCTGGCGTGGCGGGCCGGCCAGTTCGCTTTCTTCTCCGTCTTTGGCGCCGGGGAGTGCGTGTTCACCATCGCCAATCCGCCAACCAGGGCGGGCCATATCGAATGCACGTTCAAGGAACTGGGCAAGGTGACCACCGCGCTGCGCCGGCTGTCAGCAGGTCAGCTGGTGGGGTTCCGCGGCCCGTACGGCAACAGCTTCGGCGTCGAGGACTGGGCCGGCCGCGATCTGGTGTTTGTCGGCGGCGGCATCGGGATGGCCGCCGTCGCGGCGCCGCTCCGACTGGTCCTGGACCGGCGGGAGGAGTTCGGCGAGGTGGTCGTGCTGAACGGAGCCCGGACGGCCGCCGACCTGATCTACGCGGGCGAGATGGCCGAGTGGGAGCGCGTGGATGGCGTGCGCGTGGTGCGCACGGTGGATCCCGGCGGGGAGCGGGCGGGCTGGGCTGGCGAGGTGGGCCTGATCCCCGACGTCTTCGAGCGGCTTGGGCTCGCGCCTGACGGGCGGGTCGTGGTGGTCTGCGGGCCGCCGGTGATGCTCACGTTCATGTTGCGTGCGCTGGATCGCCTCGGCTACGCGCCGGAGCAGATCGTAACCACACTCGAGAACCGGATGAAGTGCGGCTTCGGCGAATGCGGCCGGTGCAACGTCGGCCCGTTCTACGTCTGCCGTGACGGGCCTGTGATCACCGCCGCGCAACTGCGGCGGCTGCCGGCCGACCTGTAGAGCCGACCGATGGAGAGGAACCCGATGGGCAGGGACTACGAGGAGCCGCTCGACGAGGGCCACTGGGGAGCCGAGACCGTCGAGAACGCGCTCAGGCTGCCGCCCGAATGGGTGAGCGCAGCCGGCATCGATGATCTGGAGGAACTGCTCGAGCCCGGGCCGGGCGAGTTCCCGCAGGAGGCGCCGCCGCCCTGGGAGCACCCCGTCGAGCCGTGGCTGCGCCGCGAGCGGCTACCGCACATCTGGTGCCCGGGCTGCGGGATCGGCATCGCGGTCGGGGCGTTCGTTCGCGCGCTGGAGGAGGCTGAACTGGACCCGGATCGCCTGGCCGTGGTCTCCGGGATCGGCTGCACCGGCCGGGTGGCCGGCTACATGCGCTGCGACAGCTTCCACACCACCCATGGGCGGGCCCTGCCGTTCGCGCTTGGCCTGCACCTGGGCAACCCCGCGCTGAAGGTGGTCGTGTTCAGCGGGGACGGCGACCTCGTCGCGATCGGCGGAAATCACCTGATTCACGCCGCGCGCCGCAACGCTGACCTGACGGTGTTCTGCGTGAACAACTTCACCTACGGTATGACTGGCGGCCAGGCCGGCCCGACCACCCAGGAAGGGGCGCGTACCTCCACGACGCCCTACGGGGGGGTCGAGCGGCCGTTCAACCTGCCCGCGCTCGCCGCGGCCGCGGGGGCGACCTACGTCGCGCGCTGGACCGTTCTCGACCTCGGCCGGCTGCGCCGCTCGATGGTTGAGGCACTCCGGCACAGCGGGTTCTCGTTCGTGGAGATCGTATCTCCCTGTCCGGTCTACTACGGGCGCAAGAACCGGCTCGGCGAGGCCGTCGATGAGCTGCGCCACTACCAGGAGAACATGGTCGTCGACAACCTCGCCTCGCTCACCGCGCTGGATCTCGCGCTGGGCGGGCAGATCATCGTGGGCAAGTTCGTTGACATCGAGCGCCCGACCTACGAGGAGCTGCTGCACGGCCGGCTGGTGGAGAGAGCATCGGAAAGGCTAGCGAGGAGGTGAGCGTGTTGGCGACCGCGGAGCTTACCCGGCGCGAGCGCGCCGAGGTCCGCCTGGGCGGCTTCGGCGGCCAGGGGATCATCTTGGCCGGGTCGATCCTCGGCCGGGCGCTGACCGTGCATGCGGGCAGGAACGCTGTGATGGCGGAGAGCTACGGCCCCGAGTCGCGCGGGGGCGCCTGCGTAGCCGAGATCGTGATCGCCGACGGGGAAATCGCCTACCCCCGGGTGGTCAGCCCGGACGTGCTCGTGCTCATGTCGCAGCAGGCCTACGACAAATACGCGCCTGGCCGGCCAGCGGGCGCTGTCCTGATCGTCGACGCCGACCTGGTAGACCCCGGCGACGAGCCGCCGCCGGGCCTGCTGCGCGCGCCGGCGACCCGGCTGGCGGAAGAACTTGGCAAGCGGATCGTCGCGAACATCGTCATGCTGGGCTTCCTGGCCGGCGCGACCAGGATCGTCGACGTGGCGGTGCTGCGCGAGGCGGTGTCGGCCTCGGTGCCGCGCGGCAGCGAGAAGCTCAACCTGGCCGCGGTCGACCTGGGCTACCAGCACGCGCGCGCGCTGCTCGGAGAGGGGGCGTCGTGACGACCGAACAGATCCGTCGACTTGATCCGGCCCGCGACCTGCTGGCACGCGTCACCGAGCTCTCCGGGCACGACGTTTACGCCTGCTACCAGTGCGGCAGGTGCACAGCCTCGTGCCCGTTCTCGTTCGAGCCGCAACAGGTGGTCCGGCGGCTCCAGCTCGGGCAAGTGGACGCGGCTCTGGCAGCGGGCACGACCTGGTCCTGCGCGAGCTGCTTCACGTGCACGGCGGCCTGCCCGAAGGACGTGGACCCGGCGCGGGTCATGCGCGCGCTCCGGGAGCTGTCCCCTGGCAGGCACGGGCCGCGGCGGCGGGCCTGGCTGTTCGCGAACAACCACAGGCTGGCGCCGATGGGGAGCAAGCTCGCGCCGGTCAGCAACTGGCTGCTGCGGGCGCCCGGCGCCGGAGTGCTCGCGCACTACTGTCTTGGCATCCACCGGGCGCGCACGCTGCCGGCGTACGCGCGCCGCCCCTTCCCCGCATGGTTCCGCGCCCGCAGGCCGCTCGGCGACGGCCGCCGCGGCAGCGTGCTGCTGTTCCACGACACGTTCATGGACTACAACCACCCGGAGACCGGGATCGCGGCGACCGAGCTGCTCGAGCTGGCCGGCTTCCATGTCGAGCTCACCGACAGCGTGTGCTGCGGCCGGCCGATGATCTCGAAGGGCTTCACACAGCAGGCACGAGCGCAGGCGCGGGCAAACGTCGAACGGCTGTACCCGCGGGCCGCCGAAGGGCTGTTCATCGTAGGCTGTGAGCCGTCCTGCCTGCTCGCGCTCCGTGCCGAATACCCCGACCTGCTGCGCGGCACCGGGCTCGAGCACGAGGCGCGGGCCGTCGCCGGGCAATCGCTGCTGCTCGACGAGTTCCTTGCCGCGCTGGCAGAACGAGGCGAGCTCGACCTCCGATTCGCTGGGGAAGGGGAGGTGCTGTTCCACGCCCACTGCCACCAGAAGGCCTATGGCAGCCCAGGCGCTAGCCTGGCGCTGCTGCGCCTGGCCGGCTACGACGCGGAGCTGGTGAACGCGGCCTGCTGCGGCATGGCCGGCGCGTTCGGCTACGAGAGGGAGCACTACGCGGCTTCGCGCGCGGCAGGCGAGCGCGAGCTCTTCCCGGCGATCCGCGCTCACCCGAAAGCGCAGGTGGTGGTGGCCGGCGTGTCCTGCCGCCATCAGATCCAGGACTTCACCGGACGCAGCCCGAGCCACCTCGCGGAGGCACTCCGCGCCGCGGTGACCGCGGCTTCAGGCTCAGCAGGTTAGGGCAGGCCGCTGGCTGTCCGGTCACTGCTTGGAGGGCAGATCAGGGCCTCTGCCGCATAGAACGTGTCGTTCTGCTCGTGCGAGCGTGTTTAAAGCCGACCAGATGTTGCATGCCCGGACATTACTAGCGTCCGACTCTGCCGAATTTAACGCACGCCTCTGACACTGGCAGAGCAACCGGCTGCTTTGACCAGCGCGTCGCGGGATGACGGGGGACGTTACGGGTCAGAGTGGACGGACGTTCTCCGCCTGTGGTCCCTTTTGCCCCTGGACCGTTTCGAATTCGACCTTCTGGTTCTCATTCAGCGACCTGTAGCCGGAGGTCGCGATCGCGGAGAAGTGGACGAATACGTCAGCCGTCCCGTCATCGGGGGCGATGAACCCAAAGCCCTTATCGGCGTTGAACCACTTCACTGTTCCCGTTGCCATCAGTCCAAATCCTTAATCCGCCATACCACGACGCGACCTCGCCGCGCCGACCGCGAGCCTACCTGCCGGGGCTCCCGAACCGAACCCTACCTCCGGCCATGGTCTTCCGCAGCACCAGCCGCGCGCGGCCCAATACCGCCGCCGCCGGCCGGCCAAAGTCGGCCGGGAGACCGTGACGGTGGACTGGCTCAGCGGCGGCCGCCTCACCCTCGGCGTCGGCCTGGGCAGCGACCGTTTCGGCGGCGAGCTGTCGGAGACGGGCGAGCAGCTCGATCACCGCCGCCGCGGCCAGAGAGCGGGCCTCGGGTCGGCGATGCCGTGCTGGACCTCGAACGTGGCAGCCGCATCAGCGTCGAGCACGATCAGCGCGGCGATGTGGGGCCGCCGGTCGCCGACGGCCATGTGGGCGACCGACAGGCTGGCGGTCGGCACGGCGCCCTCGATGGCCGCGGGGACATGTTCTTGCCCACCGCGTTCTGAACCGCGTGCAGGTCGGCGAGGCGCGCTACGGCGGCCCGGCGCTCCATGGCCCACCGTCATGGCCTGGCCTCGTGGCGGTGGAGGAACCGGCTGATTCCCGCGGCCGCCAGGCCGGCCGCCTCCGGGCCACTGGCCGCTTCGGTCTCGGCCGCCATGGCCTGCTCGATCACGGCCAGCGGCGGCCGCAGCAGCCGCAGGTGCGCGGCCGTGGCCGCGCCGGGCTGGGTCCACCGGTGCACGAGCCCGATCGCGGTCTCGATGAGGTCGGCCTGCTCGACGATCTCATCCAGCAGGCCGATGGCCAGGCCGTCCCGGGCCCCGATCCGGGCCGACTCCATGACGATGCGCATCGCCTTGTGGCCGGCCAGCCGCGGCAGCAGCACGCTGGAGGCGTTGGAGATGGTCAGCCCGATGGAGTTTTCCGGCAGGAAGAACTCGGCCGCCGGGCTTCCGATCCGCGCGTCAAAGCACAGCGTCATCTCGCACGCGCCGCCCACCGCGATCCCGTTGAGCGCGCCGACGACCGGCACGCGCGTCTGCAGCGCGGCCCGGGTGATGTCGTGGAACAGTTCGACGTCGGCAATCAGACCGCCCGGCGCAAGCCCTGCCGCCTCCCGCAGGTCCAGGCCCGCCGAGAACGCCCGCCCGGCGCCGGTGACAACGATGCCCCGGGCCTGCCCGCCGTCGCCGAAGTGCCGCAAGATCGCGGCCAGTTCCCGGCGCATGTCCGCGGTGAGCGCGTTGAGCCGGTCTGGCCGCCGCAGCGTGACCACCGCGACGGCGTTCTGGACGGTCACCTCGATGTGGCCCGATTCGGCGCCCCAGGCCGCCATGGCGTCTCCTTTCCGTCACACCCACGTGTTGGCCGCGACGTCGAACACTCCGGTCCGCTGGTCACGGTCCTGCTCGAGGAGCTCGCCCTTCTGGAGACGCATGGGGAACGCCTCGACGAACCCCAGGTACAGGTAGGCGCGGACCTTGAACCGCGCCAGCCTCCCGCGCGCGTGATCCAGCACGCTCACGGCGGTCAGTGTGCCCGGCTGATGGCCAGGCGCACCGATCAGCCAGGCTGACACGGACACGCTCACGTCCTGCACGCGGCCGTCCTTCCTCACGCCCGATTGTCCGGCTCGCGGCCGCCGCGTCAACGGCGCTCCGGCCTGCGGCCTCCCGCGTCCCTTGCGTCGCGAGCGCATACCGTTGACGCGGCGGCCACTCACCTGGGGTTCAGCGCTGAGAGAAGGACGGGGCAGGCCAGGAACCGGCTACTGTGACCCGCGTGGCGAACGACCAGGCTGCTGATCACGCGGATTCTTCGCCAGGTCCGCGCGGAGCGAGCGTCGTCGTCACCGGCCTGACGCCGGAAGGCCGCCGCTACTTGCTGCTGCGCCCATCCAGCGCAGATCCCGACGAGAACTCATGGCCATGGGTCCTGCCCGGCGGCTGCCGCCTACCCGGAGAAGACATCGCTGACTGCGCGACACGCGAACTACGTGAGGAGACCGGCATAGACGCCCGGCCCCGGCCGGTGGATACCGATGACGTCCGGTGGTCGGTGTTCCTGCTGGAGGTGCCATGGCCAATGGCCATCCGGCCGGGCGGCGAGCATTCCGAGTTGGCCTGGGTGCCGCTGGCCGAGGCCTACCGTCGCTGCCCTGCCGCCGCGCTCACCGATGCAATCACCAAGGCGGCCCGGGCACTTGCGGTCTTCTAAGCCACGGATCGCCGGGAGCCATCGTGGGATCCAGCCAGGCGAACCATGCGCCCCCGCCAGCGCGGACAGCGGCGAACGACCGACACGAAGTTACCCCAGGTGACAGACCACTCTGGGCTCATCTGGACTCATATGAACATCTCGGATGGTGCCCACAGATCAGAAGGCTGGCGCCGCCGAGCCGCCGGCCGCCGAGCCGGCCAGCGGAGCCGTCCTTCATGCACGAGGTCAAAGAGGTGGCGGGCTTGCGTGGCGGCGTCATCGCTGCTGACCACGACGTGCTGCGGATCGATATCAGCCGGCCTGATCTACATCAGCCAGTCTCCCCACGCGGCCCCGGCCAGGTGCCGCGCGGCCCGGCCCGGGATCGGCATCATCTGACTATCCCCGCCGGGTCGAGGCGGGTGCGCGGCGGTCCGCTTCAGCGGATACCTGCGCTGGCCGAAGCTTCGTGCTAGCGGGTGAACTGCCAGACCACGTCCGTGCCGGTCTCGCCGGGTGCGGCGGGCCACAGGCCCCGGGTCGGCTGGTCGCCGAGCCTGGCGTAACCCAGCTTCGCCGGAATGCGCCCGCTGGCTGCGTTGGCGGCGTCGTGGTAAATCTCCACCCGGTCGATGCCGGGCAGCGCGAGTGCGGCGTCCGTCAGCGCTGCGGCTGCGTCGGTCGCGATGCCGCGGCCGGTCCAGTCGGCGTGCACCCAGTAACCGATCTCCAGCCCGCCATCGCCGACGCGGTTGTGCAGGCCCGCGCTGCCCACGATCTGATCGCCCACGATGATCGCATAGGCGAAGGCGTTGCCCGAAGCCCACTGCGCCTCGCACTCGTGCAGGTACTCCGCCGCCCTGTTCTCGTCGTAACGATCCGCCCACGGCATCCAAGGCCGCAGCTGCTCCTGCGACGCGATGACAGCGGCCAGCAGCACCGTCGCGTCGTCAGCACGCCATCGCCGGAGCCGGACCTGGCCGTGACTGAGCCTTTCCGGAGGGCTGGTCATCGGCCCAGCATGGCGGGCATCCCGGCTGGCGGCAACAGACTAATAACCCGCACCGTGCCGGGAGACACACGACACCTCATGCCTGTGGAAACCGCACGCAAGAAGCACATCTGGCCGATCGCCATGGTGAGCGTCCAGAGCGCCCTGTGGTCGTAGTGGGCGGCCGCGCTGGCGCACAGCTCGCCGGGGACGCGCTCCCCGAACGCGTTCGGGTGAGGACGGCCTCCATGATCCCGAGTGCGACCCGTTCGGGGGCCTTTAGCCCTTAGCGGCTTGACCCTTCCATAGGAGGCTGAGATGCTTTATCGAATGCGGGGTAAGTGTTCATGAAAAGGGGGGAATATGGCCGAAACGTATGAAATAATTATAGCGACAAGCCAATCGGGACAAATGCGCTCGCTGCTGGCTTCGCTCTGGGCATCACGTATCCGGTGTATGGCTGTGCTGGAGATCCCGACGGCGGTCCTCGGAATTTGGGTGGGTGGCACCGACCTGCTATCGGCGCCATGGCTGATCTCCAGGATCCTGGGCCTGACATTATTCCTTCTAGGCATCCTCGTATTCATAGGGATTGCGCCGATCGCCTTTTATCGGCGTCCCGCCTCGGCGTTGTCAGGAAAGCGCATGAGCCTGCCGGAAGCAGCCCGGCGCCCGACCCTCTCCGAATCCGCAGAGCGCCTGACACTTTCGGGGGCTGCGGCCGGCATGGTGATAGACGTCATCTTCGTGCTGGACGCCCTGCACTATGACAACGTCAGAGCGTCGCTCTTCGCCCTGTGCGGAGTTCCCTGCCTGTACCTGGCCTGTCGGTACTATGACTGGGCGCTCCTGAAGCCGTACCGCAAGCTAGCGGCCACCGCCGGGGTTGCTGGCGGCCTGCTGTCCATCGTCCCCTTCTTGTACAACACCATCTACCTACCCTCCACTGCGGACGTGGCGATCGAGTCGACAATGACCCACGATGCGCCAGCCACCGTTGGGAGCGGACTGGACGTTGTCGACCTTCAAGTTAACTTGCAGGTCGAATCTTCAGTGCCGGCCGTGGCGCTCACGTCAATGCTGGTGGTGCGCGGAGTCAACTACCGCGGCAACGGAGCTGACTTCAGCAAAGCACCTTCGCAAAGGGCCGCCCTTGATGCCGGACTCGGCGAATATCCAAGCCCGAATCTCGAATTCGAAGGTACCAGCACCTCTACCCTGATTACTCTCCGGCGGGTTATCCGCGACGGAGCGATCCTCAACCCGAATGTCGCATACAACACCATAGTTCCGGTCCTGGTACCGGTCGGCCGGTACCAGGAGCTCGACGTCGAGTTGATGCTCTGGTATGCGCGATCCGACCGGCTCACGCTGACCTCGGAGTACTTCGGCCCTCGCGCCTATCCATCCAGCCGTCAATGCCCTGGCGACGACGTCAGGTCCGCGTGGCTTATCGCACAGTCGAGACTGAGTCTGCTGACGCGCGGGCAGGAGACAGCGGTGACGGACTGGTGCTCTGCGGTAGCGAACCCGTCAATTGGCTCGTTCATTGGCGGCGCGCCAGGCTCGCATACGTCAAGTAAGGTTGCGCGCCTTGAAGCCCTGGACTACCAGACGAAGTACACCAGCCGGTTCTGGAGCATCGAGTTGCCGACGCCTAACTGAACGGACCCTGGCCGCGATCTCCGTCCCGATCCGGTGAGCGGTGGTTGGTTCCGGGCCGGGCAGCCGACCGGGCACGTCACGAGTCGTGTCGTTGTTCCGGGCCGGCGGCGTGCGCTCCCCGCGGAGCTATGGCTCAGCCGATGCGCAGGTAGGAGGCTCTGCCGGTTCCGGGCTGGTGGATCTCCACGTGGGCGGACGGGGTTGCGTCGAAGTGTACGGCCGCGCTCACCCGCGCTTGCTGCATGATCTCCTGAGCGAGGACGCCGGCCTCGTCCTTGCTGGCCGCGCCGACGATGAGGTACCTCCAGCGGCGCAACACCGGGCGCCCCTCTGCTCGCAGCCGCCGGGCCACCTCGACTGCCTGGTGATGCGTTGGCAGTTCGGCGCGCACCTCCCACCGTGGCCGCTCGGCGGCGGACTCTTCGGTCTCGTCGTCCACCAGATCCTGATATTCCGCCGCCTGCTCATCGTCACCATCGGGTATCAGGGTGCTCGCGTCCTGCCATTCCTCGTCATCCGGATCCCAGCGGTCGAGCATGAACTCGTCGGCGGCTATCTGATGCTGGACGAGGACCGCGCGCACCACCCGCTCGGCTTCGCGGGCCGCGTCCTGTGTGTCGGCGTAAAGGTAGACGGCAGGCGCGAACACGACGGTGACCCGCCAGTCATCTGCCACGTCGCTGACTCTAGAGTCCGCCTGCCTAAAGCCGCTGACAGCCTGGTGACCGGGTGGCGGTGATCGAGACGACCGAAGTGCGGGTCCTCCGCCTGGGCGATGTGGACCTGCCGCACGCTCCGGGAGAGGATGAGGGTTACCGTCCGGTTGCCGAATGGCGTGCCGGCCACGAGTCGTTCTGGCATTCGGCACAGATGCGCGCCGCGTTGGATGATCCCGCCTTCACCGTGGATGACGACACCCTCATCGTGGCCCAGGCGTTCCGGGTAGCCCAGCGATAATTCGGGCATCCCGCACTCATCTGACCCGCTGGTGGTTCCGGCCGCGCCAGCTAGATCGGCGCCCTTGCCTGCCTGCAGATCGCCTTGCTGCTCACCCGCCGGTTACGCTCCACCCCGAACCCCGGCTGGCGTGCCGGTCAGGCCTGTTCGGGCGGCTCCGCCGGACTAGAGCCACTGGACGCCTCGGGGGCTATCTTGTTCAGCCAGCAGATCAGGCACAACATGTGCGGCCGTTGGTGCCGGCCCTGCTCGTGCTCCCACGCGAAGTACGCCGCGCCAGCGGCAAGCAGCAGGTCTGGGCCTACGCCTAAGGGAAGTCCTGGCACTCTCGGTATCCGGCGAAGCATCGCGGTTCACCTGCCCATCGATAAGGCGGCGCGATCAGGAGCCGGCCGCATTGCAACGGCCAATTCCAGTGTGACACCACCGGGCCGGATTAAGCGCAAGGCCAGCCGACGCTCTTACGCTGGGCACGTGAGCTTCGTGCAACCGAGTGATCCGGACTGCCTGCGCGCCAAGCGGTTCAAACACCGCCTGCTGCACGCCGAGGTGCCCGCGGACGACACCTTCGTTTGCTTCGTGGACTTCGAGCGTGTCGCCAAGCGGGAAATGCACGGCCTGGCTGCCAGCTTCGAACTCGAAGACTTCACCGCGAGCCTGGGCATAGGAGATCAGTTCTGGGGCATCCAACGGTTCGCAGGGCCGCCGATAGTGTTCGTCCAGACCGATGAACAAGCCCAAGCCTCGCGGCTTCTGCCCTGCCCTTGACCTGGGCAGACGCTTACTTTGAGATTGCGAAGCGCCACGATGAGTTCGGCTATCTGAGCCGGGCCGAGATCGCGATCCGAGCCGATAGCAGAGGGAACTTCGAGGCCAACTACTCCGGTAACTGGTACTGCTACTTCAAGTGAGCAGGGTTCTCAGGAGCGCTCGGATCGCAATCTCATGCCGCGACCAGTGCGTTGTGTTGTCCTTGCTGGCTGGTGACGTCAGCTGTCGGTGGGCAGCCCGAAAAGGGGCAGGCAGGACGGCAGACCATGGATCCGCACCGGGATCGTTCGGGTGGCCTGCCAGCCGGCGCTGTCCAGGCGGAGCCGACGGGTCAGGGCCGGGCGGCCACGGACGAGGTGCCACTCGATGCCGTCGTCGCGGTAGCCGAGTTTGCGGGAGACGCCCAGTGAGGCCGGGTTGTCCTCGAACGCCGCGGATACCGCCCACTGGGCTCCGAGCCCATCGAAGGCCAGTGCCAGCACCGCCGCCCGCATCTGAGTGCCGATCCCCTGTCCCTGGTAGCGGCGCCCCAGCCAGGAGCCGGTGTGCACCTCACGCACCACTGCGAAGTCGCGACCGCCCACGCCCTGGCTGCCGACTACCATGCCGTCGCGGATCACGACGAGTTCCAGCATCCAGTCCGAGGGCTTCCAGGAGCCCCAGCAGGACCAGTGGTACTGCAGAGTGCTGCGGGCGCGTTCTTCGGCGGAGGCGTCTGTCCAGGCGACCATGAACGGCTGCACCTCAGGGTCGTGCACCCCGGCGGCGGCCAGGTCGGCCAAGGCGTGCAGGTCGTCCGGGCTGGGCCAGCGCAGTTCCAGTTCCGGGGTCTGCAGCCGCAGGTCAGCCAGCGGCCAGTACGAAGACACCATGGCCGCGATTGTGCCCCGCCCGGCCCGGACTGGCACCTCGTTTATGCGGGCCATTCATCGCCACCGGCGGCTCGCCGGTTGGCGCCGAGCCCGTGGAATGACGCCCAAGGCGGGTCCTGGACGGAATCTTTTCTCTATCCGGAAGCGCCCATCACAGAAGCAGACACCATCCTGTCATGGCTGATATGCCTGTGATCGTGAGGCACCAGGATCGAGGCGCGCTGCGCTCGATCACAGGCATGATCAGGCATTATGCCGAGCCCGAAGGGCGATGTGATCTTTGATCACCGGCATAATGCCGCATACAGCGCGCAACGTCGAGCGTGTCATCGTAGCCGCTTCGCGACCGAGCGCACACCGGGCAAGACCCGTCGGCGCTCGACGGTCCGGCATACTGGTCGCAAAGGTCGGCCAGAGGCCGGCCTCGATGCCAAACGTCACTCTGAGTGACGCGGAGAGTGAGGGCGAGCGCTCGCCGAGCCGCCGTTCTGGCGCAAGCCTCGCCGAACGGCGCCGCCGGACCGCGAGTTACGTATGGGGCTGTTCTGCGCGCTTGGCCTGAGTGCCTGGGAATGCCCGATCAGTGAGGGGCGAGTTCGCCGTAGAAGTAGGACGCGGTGACGCCGCCGTCCATCAGGAAGTCGCTGCCGGTGATGAAGGCACCGTCTGGCCCGAGGAGGAGCGCGCCGAGGGTGGCGACCTCGTCTGGGGTGCCGGCCCGCCCGGCCGGGCACAGTTCGATCATGCGCCGGTAGCCCTCACCGCGGGGTCCGGTCAGTTCGTCTTTGGCGAGCGGGGTGATGATGATGCCGGGGCTGATCGTGTTCACCCGCGCACCTTTCTTGCCCCACCGGACGGCCTCGGCCATCACCCGCAGCGAGTTGCCGCGTTTGGCCAGCTGGTAGGCGTGCAGGGAGTCGGTCACGTGGTCAGGCTGGAGCATGGGCAGGCTCAGCAGTTCGCCGGATGGCGTGGTCGCCAGAGCAGTGTCTTCGGCAGCTGACAGGGCAGCCAGACGGTGGCCAGACTGTGAGGCGATGACGACTGCGGCGCCGCCCGGCGCGATGATGTTCCCGAATTCCTCCAGCACCAGCGCAGTTCCGTACAAGTCCACGGCGAGGATCGTCGCCGGGGACGCCTGGCTGGGCGAAACCCCGGCGGCGTGTATGACTCCGGTCACGTCGCCGAGCGCAGCGGCTGTTTCGGCGAGCTGGTGAACCGATTCGCGCTGGGACACGTCAACGGTTGCGGTGCTCACCTCGAACCCGGCACTGCTCAACACCTCGGCCGCTACTTCGGCGTTGCCCTGGTGCAGGTCAGCCAGCAGCACTTTCTTGCCGGCGCTGGTCCGCCGGGCTATGGCCTGGCCGATGGATCCCGCTCCGATTACGACGGTGACTTCGCTCATCGTGCTCAACCTCGTTCGAAAGTGCTCGTCTGACTGCTGCTGCTACGTGGAGCGAGTGCGGGCTTTCGTGGTGCCGTCTCGCCGGAGTCTTATGTGTTGCCGCGGTGGTATTCGGTGTCGCTGACGTGTTCAGCCCAGCGCGGGGCGCCTTCGGTGATGGAAAGGTGGGTCATGAAGTGGTCCGGGGTGGCGCCGTGCCAGTGTTCTTCGCCGTCGGGCGCGAAGATCACGTCGCCGGGATTGATCTGGATGATCTCCTGACCGCGTGCCTGCACGAGGCCGCGGCCCTGGGTCACGTAGAGGGTCTGGCCGCCGTCGTGGCTGTGCCAGGCGGTGCGAGCCCCGGGGCTGAAGTGCACGGCAGCCACGTTGAGCTGGGAGGGGGGCAGGCCGCGGGTGATGGGGTCGATCCAGACGTCGCCGGTGAAGGTGCCGGCTGGCCCCTTGGCGGTGGGTGCTTTCCGGGAAATCTCCATTCGCTGCTCCTGGTAACTGGTCGCCGTTGCGCTGATGGCCATGTGTGCTCAGTGCTCGCCGGGTCCGGGGATGAGCCGGATCGTGACCTGGTGGGCGTCCGGGCCGGTGACGGAGCCGACGATGGCTGGCCCGTACCGGTCGTATTTGGCGTGGTAGGCGGCGTCGATGTCGCCTTGCACAGCTTGGCTGGCTGAGGCGAAGGACACGTCTTGTTCGATTCCGCCGGCCCGGATCCGGCCGGTGCCGCTGGCGATAGCGCGGCGGTACCAGGGGTTGTCCGGCCCGCACGCGGAGCGGACGTACAGGCCGTTGCCTGAGCGCACGACCCACATCGTCGCGTACGGGCGGAGGCTGCCGTCGCCGCGCCGGGACGCCAGTTGCAGCTCGCCGGCACTGCCGATGCGGTCCAGCTCGTGCGCGGTCCAGGTGCCCATTCTCGTTCGCTCCTTCTGCCCGCGGTTCAGGGCCGGATGAGGACCTTGAGTGCCTGCCGGCTAGCCATCGCCCGGTACCCGTCCGGGGTCTGGCCGAGGCCGATGGTGCGGTCGAACACCTTGCCGGGCTGGAGGCTGCCGTCCAGCACGCCGGGCAGCAGGTCCTCGATGTAGGCGCGGGCCGGGGCGACGCCGCCGGCCACGCCGATGTTGCGCATGATGGTGCCGAACCCCAGCGGGACCTCGTCGTACTGCGCGGCGCCGACCCGGCCGACCACGCCGCCGTCGCGGACGACGCCGATCGAGGTGTCGATCGCCTCCCGGGTGCCGACGCATTCCAGCACCGCGTGGGTGCCGTCCCCGCCGGTCAGCTCCCGGACCCGGGCGGTCCCTTCCTCGCCGCGCTCGGCGACCACGTCGGTGGCGCCGAACTCCCGGCCCAGGTCGGTGCGGTCCTTGTGCCGGCCCATCAGGATGATGCGCTCCGCGCCGAGCCGCCGGGCGGCCAGCACGGCGCACAGCCCCACGGCGCCGTCGCCGACCACCGTGACCGAGGTGCGGGAGGACACCCTGGCCGACACGGCGGCGTGGTGGCCGGTGCACATCACATCCGACAGGGTCAGCAGCGAGGGCAGCAGCGCCTCGTCCACCCCGGCCGGGAGCCTGACCAGGGTACCGGGCGCCTGCGGCACACGCACGGCCTCGCCCTGGCCGCCGTCCAGGTCACCGCCCCACAGCCCGCCGTGCCGGCACGAGGTCTGCAGTCCTTCGCGGCAGAAGTCGCAGGTGCCGTCCGACCACACAAACGGCGCCAGCACCAGGTCCCCGCGCCTGAGCCCGGTGACGTCGGTCCCGGTGTCCTCGATGATGCCGAGGAACTCATGTCCCATCCGGCGGCCGTGCTCGCTGGCCGGCATCGACCGGTAGGGCCACAGGTCGCTGCCGCAGATGCACGAGCGCAGCACCCGCACCACCGCGTCCGTCGGCTCGCGGATGACCGGGTCGGCCACCTCCTCCACGCGCACGTCACCGGCGCCATACATGACCGTTGCCCGCATGCCGATCCCTCCTGAGTCCTCGCATCTCGTGTTGGTGAACATTCCGCCGCTGCCGCGGCCGGTAACATCCAGCAAACCGGGGCCTGAGGTGCTGTGGGAGAGCCTGTCGTTCCGGGTACTGGCAGGGCTCCCCAGCCCCGGCCGGCGGAACGTACCGTGGAAGTCATGGACACCCGCAGCGAGATCCGTGATTTCCTGACTACCCGGCGGGCCAGGATCAGCCCTGAGGAGGCTGGCCTGCCCGCGTACGGCGGCAGTCGGCGGGTCGCCGGGCTGCGCCGGGAGGAAGTCGCGCTGCTGGCCGGGATGAGCGTCGACTACTACACCCGGCTGGAGCGCGGCAACGCCCGCGGGGCGTCCGACTCGGTCCTGGAATCGCTGGCCCGCGCGCTGCAGCTGGACGAGGCCGAGCGCGCCCACCTGTTCGACCTGGTTCACGCCGCCAGCGCCGCGACCGCGCGGGCACCCCGCCGGGCATCACGCCCGCAGGTCCGCCCCGCCGTGCAGCGCATCCTGGACTCGATGACGACCACCCCGGCCTACGTGCGCAATCACCGGCTGGACATCCTGGCCGCCAACCGGCTCGGCCAGGCCCTGTTCGCCCCGGTGTTCGACAGCCCCGCCCAGCCGGCTAACCCGGCCCGGTTCCTGTTCCTTGACTCGCGCGCACCCGAGTTCTACCTCGACTGGGAACGGCAGGCCCAGGACATCGTCGCGATGCTCCGCTCCCAGGCCGGCCGCAGCCCAGACGACAAGGCCCTGTCGGACCTCATCGGCGAGCTGGCCACCCGCAGCCAGCCTTTCCGCACCTGGTGGGCAGCTCACAACGTGCGGTTCCACCGCAGCGGAGTCAAGCGCTTCCACCACCCGGTCGTCGGCGACCTCACTCTCGCCTTCGAGGCCCTCGACCTCGCCGCCGACGACAACCTGAGAATCTCCGCCTACACCGCCGAGCCCGGCACGCCATCAGCCGACGCACTGAACGTCCTGGCGAGCTGGGCGGCGACCATGGACCAGGCCGCGACCCCGACGACGACGGCCGGCTGAGCCCCACGCAGGGGGCGTGCACGAGCACGCTCCACTTACCTGCCGGCAATCGCTAGTTGGCGAGCCCCGAGCACAGGCTCGGCTGCGCGCCGGAATGGCTGATATGGGCGCCGTACCCGCCGCTTGCACTCTGGCAACCCTTGAGCGCAGATTCGGCGGTCTGGAGCATTTCTCACCTGGCCTGCCGGGCTTCGGCACACCCTCGTTTGTGGCATAGCGTGACCGGACCAGGCGGCTTACGTTGGGTTTCCGCTTAACCGCTGGGACCGGAACTGGCCCAGCCTTCCCGGTTCCAGCCCGGCCGGGAGGTGCCCGATGACCACTGCCGCCCCATCAACCGCGCTCGCCACGATCCAGCCCGCCTTTACTGATCCCGAACGACTCGCCCTCGCCGGGTTCTTGGCCGGGTACCGCGGCCTGACCCGCGAGGCGTACGCACTCGACCTGCGCCAGTTCACCGCCTGGTGCCGCAGCCGCTCCCTGCCCCTCTTTGCCGTTCGCCGCGCCGACATCGAAAGCTT
>JASHPR010000562.1 GCA_030038015.1 Streptosporangiaceae bacterium | reverse complement strand
CCTCGCCCTGCGGCGGGCCGACCTCGATGCCGAGCTCCTTCGCCCAGGCCAGCAGCGTGGCCGCCTCGGGGGCGATCTCCCGGGTGCCGGCCACGTCACCCGCGTAGACCTCACCCGTGCTGCCGTCGATCGAGATGTGCTCGCCGGCCGAGAACTCGCGGCCGGCGATCGTCAGCTTGCCGTCGGCGAGCTGGACGGCGGCCGCGCCGACAACCGCGGGAATGCCCCAGCCGCGCGCGACGACCGCGGCGTGACTGGCCAGCCCGCCTCTGGCGGTGAGAATGCCGGCCGCGTGGGCCATCCCGCGCACGTCGGCCGGCGACGTTTCCTGGCGCACCAGGATCACCGGCAGCCCGGCTGCGTCGGCGAGCTCGGCGGCTTCCGGCGTCGTGGCTATCTCGCCGGTGGCGACGCCGGGCGACGCCGGCAGACCTGTGGTCAGCACCCCGGGGCCGCCGGGACGGCGGACGAAGACGTATGGCGGATCGGCCAGGTAGCGCGCGGTTCGCCGCACGGCCTCCTCGCGCGAGCACGGGAACGTGGGGTCCTGCGCCATGTCGACCGCGATGCGCAGGGCCGCCCTCGGGCTGCGCTTCCCGACCCGCACCTGCAGGAGCCACAGCTTCCCCTGCTCGATGGTGAACTCGATGTCGCAGAGGTCGGCGAAGTGGCGCTCGAGCAGGTCCGCGTCCCGGCGCAGCTCGGCGCCCACGGCGGGGAGCCGCTCATCAAGGATGCTGAGGGGCTGCGGCTTGTGCGTGCCGGCCACGACGTCCTCGCCCTGCGCGCGGAACATCACGTCGCCGTACAGCGCCCGCTGTCCCGTTGCCGGGCTGCGGGTGAAGAGCACGCCGGTGCCGGAGTCGGCGCCGCGGTTCCCGAAGACCATCGCCTGCACGGTCACGCCGGTGCCGAGGTCGTCGGGGATGCCCTCGTGCGCGCGGTATGCCCGTGCCCGGTCACTGTTCCAGGACCGGAACACGGCCTCTACCGCGCCGCGGAGCTGCAGCGCGGGGTCGTCGGGAGGCGCGGTGCCGACGATCTCCCGGTACATCTGACGGAAGCGGCGGAGGCAGTCGGCGGCGAAATCCCGGTCTTCCGTGAGGTCGGCCAGCCCGGCTGCCGTGGCGTCGTTGAGCCCCAGGTCGAGGATGGTGTCCATCATCCCTGGCATCGACACCGGCGCACCGGAGCGCACGCTCACCAGCAGTGGGCTGGCCGGGTCACCGAAGCGGCGGCCGATCTTCCCGGACATCCGCTCGAGGTGGGCCTGCAGCTCATCATCGAGCCCGGCGGGCCAGCCCCCGGCCAGGTAGGCGTTGCAGGCCGCGGTGGTGATGGTGAAGCCGGGCGGGACCGGCAGGCCGAGGTCGGTGGCCATGACCATGAGGTTGGCCGCCTTACCCCCGATGAGCAGGGTCAGCTCCGGCAGCGGGACGGGCAGCGGGCGCTCAAGATCGTAGACATATTCCGTCCTGGTGGCGCCTCCCGCCGTGATGCCGGCCGGCTCCCGGCCGTCCGGCCCGGCTTCACCTCCGTCCCCGGCAGCGGCCGGCGCCGGCGCCACGGCGGCGGCAACCGCCGAGCCGGCGAGCGGCTCGCCGTTGCTGCTCATGGGTTCGCCACCCGTTCTGCCGCACGCGGGGCCGCCGTCAACTTGTCCCAGAGGGACCCCGCGTTGAGCGTCTGGATGTACTGCATCATGTGACCCTGGCCGACATCGACGGGGCCGCGGTCGGCAAAGCTGACCCGGGCAACGGTCTCCTCGCGGGACCAGCCGCCGGCGACGGCGACCGCCACGGCGGTCTCCCACTCCAGCAGCGTCGCGCGCTGCCTGTCCAGCGACTGCCGCCCGGTGACCGGCCCGTGCCCCGGCACGAGCACGTCGAAGTCGAGCGCCCGGATCCGGTCGAGCGATGCGATCCACTGGTCCACGTCCGAGGTCATCAGCCACGTCTGGCACCCGGAGAACACGGTGTCCCCGGTGAGCACCACCCTTTCCTCCGGCACGTACACCGCGACCTGGCCGGGCGTATGGCCGGGCGTGTGCAGCAGCTCGAAGGTGTGGTCGCCCACCCGGAGGGTCAGATCGCCGGTGAAGATCACCGTGCCCTTGTTGGGATCGGCGTAGTACTCGTCGCGGTCCGGGAAGATCGCCGCGCCGTCCGGATCGTCGGTCGGGATGGCCTCGGCGGCGTAGGCGAAGGGATCCAGCTCGGGGTACACGGTCATGAAGCGGTCGTAGACCCCCTGATGGTTCACCACAATCCCGGCGCCCTTGAAGTAGTAGTTGCCGAAGATGTGGTCGACGTGATGCTCGGTATTGATCACGTACCGGATCGGGCCGTGGGACTCCGCCTCACGCCGCATCGCCACGGCCTTCGTGGGGAGCTGCGGCGTATCGATGACCACCACGCCGTCTGAGGTGGTCACGTAGCTCGGGTTGCACCCCCGGTACCTGGTCTCGGTACGGATGTTGCGCGTTACCTGGTCCATGGGCCCCCCATTCCGGTCTGCTACTGGGTGGCGGTCAGCCCGCCGTCGATCGTCAGGATCTGGCCGGTCACGAACGCCGAGGCGTCCGAGGTGAAGAACACGGCCGCGCCGGTCAGGTCCCCGGTCTCGCCGACCCGGCCGAGCGGGATGCGGGCGACGACGCCGGCCTTGAATTCCGGGTCGCCGAGGAGCATCGCCACCTGCGGGGTGTCGACAAACGTCGGCGCGATCGCGTTGACGGTGATCCGGTATTTCGCCCACTCGGTCGCCCACTGCCGGGTCAGCGAACTGACCGCGCCCTTGGCCGCGACGTAGGCCGAGTAGCCGGAGTTGATCCCCAGCTGGGCGCGGACCGACGAGATGTTGAGCACGCGGCCGCCGCGGCCCGCCGCGATCATCGGCCGCACCGCGGCCTGCGTCGCCACGACAGTGCTCCGCAGGTTGAGTTCCATGATCCAGTCCCAGGCATCGCGCGGGTAGTCCTCCGCGCTGAACAGGACCTTGCCCGCGCCGCCGCCGACGGCGTTCACCACGATGTCCAGCCGCCCGAACCGCTCGACGGCGGCCGCCACCGCCCGCTGCGCCTCGGCCGGGCTGGTCACGTCGGCGGGAGTGGCGATTGCCTCGTACCCTGCGGCCGCGACCTTGGCAGCGGTCGCCTCGGCGCGGTCGGCCGACACGTCGGCTATCGCGACCCGCGCGCCGGCGGCGGCGAGTGCCTGCGCGATCGCCGAGCCGATCGCGCCCGCGCCGCCGGACACGAACGCGACCCGGCCGTCGAGGCTGAACAGTGCACCGGAATCCATCAGGATCCTCCTTAAAGCCGATCCGCTTGATGCCGGCTCGGCCGAGCCGGCGGGTAGGGCCTGGCCTTGGCCGGCCGGGTGGGGAGGCGCGCGGGGTGAGCGTTCATCGAGGTGCCCCCGCGGGAGCCAGCCCGGCCCGGGGCGCCGGCGCGGGCGCCGGGCGATCCGGATCGGGCAGGACGATGTCCCGGACGGCCGCCACGAGGTCGTGGAATGAGGCGATGAAGCTGCGCAGCGTGCGCACCGTCGGCCCGTAGCCGTCAAACTCCTCCGGCGCCAGGCCGTCGGGCGCATAGGCGCGCCGGAAGTCGGGTATCCGGCGCAGCTCGGCGAGGACGGCCGGATCGACCGGGACGTCGATGCGGGGCACGGGCACGATGCCGCTGTTGTTGAACCGGACCTGCCACGCGTGCGGGATGGTCATGCTCAGATCGCCGCCGACGAGCTCGGTCCAGTGCAGGTGGTGGCGGTATGCCGCGGCGAGCAGCCGGCTCCGGTAGCCCCGCTCGCGGAAGATCGCGTAAGCGCGCTTGGTGACGGCCAGGCCGGCCCAGTTCGGCGCACCCGGGTCGACCGAGAGGCCGTCGCGGTCGATGACCACCTTCAGCCAGTCGTCGAGCCTGCCCATCATGATGACCGAGACGGGGGCCAGCCTCGCCGGATCACCCCCGGCGCGCTCCAGCCGGCCGAGCCCGCGCTCCACCGCCTCGGCCGCCGCGATCGCCTGGGCGACGGTGAACGATACGGTCGCCGTGGTGTTGATGCCCCGGCTCGCCGCTTCCTCGATCGCGACCAGGCCGCCGGTGGTCACCGGGAACTTGACCTGGAGGTTCGGGGCCAGGCTGGCAAACCGCGCGCCCTGCTCCACCATGCGCGCCGGGTCGCGGTAGTTGGCGGGGTTCGTCTGGATCGACTGCCAGCCCTTCCTGGCCGACTCCCGCTGGTAGACCGGGTACAGGGCGGCCGCGCCCCGCACCGCCATTTCCTCGAACGTCGCCCAGGCCAGCTCGACCTCGTTCCAGGTCGGGTTGGCGTCGGCCAGCTCCGCGATGCGCGGCGCCCAGTGCGCGCGCTCCTTGCGCAGGACCTCGACGACGATCGACGGGTTGGAGGTGGCGCCGGTCGCGCCGCGCTCGATGGCATAAGCCAGCTCATCGACCGCGCAGGAGTCGTTCCAGTAGTCGGTCCGGCCCAGCCGGGCGGTCTGCAGGAGAGGTGCTTCCTCCGCCGAGTCCATCGAGATCACCGGTTCCTTCCCGGCCGCTGGCGGCTGCCTGACGAGGCAAGCGTCGGCCGGGCCGGGCCGGCGGGCAAGGGACCATCGACTACCAAATAGCAGGTCTTCCGGCCCTATCTGGCGCTATGACCAGGACAGATCTTGATTCTGGATACCCCAAAAAGAGGAAGAAGGGGGGCACAAAATGTCAACCGATGCAGAGACGGTGAAAACCAGAGACACCATACCGCTCTGGCTGGCGGTTGCCATCACCGTCTGCGTCTCGCTGCCGTTCGGCATCTGGCTCGGGCGCTGGAACCTGCCCATCTGGGTCTCGTTCATCGTCTGGGCTGAGTACTTCGCGCTGGGCGCGAAGTGGCAGGTCCTGCTCAAGATCGCTCCTGCCTACCTGTCCGGCGTGGCCGTCGCGGAGGCCATCATGACCTTCTACGTCTGGCTCACCAAGGAGCTGGGGACGACGCACTGGGTCAAGCCGAACGACCTGGCGCTGATCATCGCGTGCTTCGTCGGGTTCTGCATTTTCATCTTCCTGATGAACTACATCCCGATCTGGGGCAAGAACACGCTGCCGTTCTTCAACGGGGTCTCGATGGGCCTGGGCGTCTACTTCACCGGCGCCTTCGTCCACCCGTTCCCCGCGGTCGTCAGCGTGTACGCGCTGCCGTGGGAGGCGGCCGCCGGCGCGGCGCTGGCCGGCCTGCTGGGCGCTGCCCTCGGCTGGTTCAACGTCACCATCCTGTTCCCGCGCCGCGTTGCCGGCCCGGCCCCTGGCCTGCCGATCCCGGCGATCCCCGAGCAGCGCCCGGCGATGCCGTCGGAGTCCCTGCCACCGCAGCCGGCGCCTGCGACCGGTGACGGAGCAACTCCGGTGACGGGTGACGGAGCCACGACCGAAACGGGTGAGGGAGCCAAGCGTTCGGAGGTCCAGCGATGAGCACGGAGGAGCCGGAGGAAGAAGTCCTCGAGGCAGAACCGGAGGAAGAGATCCTCGGCCAGTTCCTCGGGGATGAGAGCTTCCCCGTCACATGGAAGTCCGAGGAGGAGAAGAACCTTTTCTGGGTGTACGACGACTTGCACAACCCGCACCCGCTCAGCCCGATGCACGAGGACATCGGCCTGTGGACGATGTCGTGCGATCACATGTTCCGGCGGTTCGGCACGCCGTTCGCCACGGACTGGATCGCCAAGAACATCAATGGCTACCTCTACACGGCGGCGATCCCGGCCGACTACCGGCTGAGGATGGACGGGCAGCAGTACGGGAGCCGGTACGGCGCGGTCGTGCCGCTCGACCCCGACTACCCGAAGAAGATCGGGACGTACCTGAACGCCGTCCTGCCGACCTACGGCGAGGAGTTCGCCGACTGGTGGCACCGGCGGCTCGTCCCCGAGATGCGCCGCAACTTCGACTATCTCGAGGGCATGCTCGACCGGCAGGACGAGCTCACGCTGATGGAGCTTGCCTGCCTGCTCGAGGACGCGATCGACATGCACGATCGCCACTGGAAGATCCACTGGATGCTCAACTTCGCGCAGCTCTCGGCGACGCTCAACCTGCGGGCTGTGATGGAGAAGACGCACGGCACGGTCGATGAGGCGCTGCTCGGACGGCTGCAGAGCTCGGCGAAGGACCGCAACTGGGACTCGATCGAGGCGCTGTGGAAGATGAAGGAGGAGGCAAAGGCCGACACCGAGCTGGCGCTCGCGTTCAAGCACGAGACCGCGGGAGAGATCGTCGCGGCGCTGGAGGGCTCAGAGCGCGGCCGCCGCTTCATCTCCGAACGGATCAAGCCGTACCAGAAGGAGTTCGGCTGGCACGCGGTCTGGAGCCACGAGTTCGTCTTCCCGACCTTGTACGAGCAGATGGAGCCCGTGGTCGAACTGGTCCACGGCTACATCGAGACGAACTACGACTACCCGTCGACCGTCAAGGCGCTCGCCGCGGACATTGAGGCGGCGTCCAAGGAGATCCTCGAAGGCCTCCACGGCGAGGCGCTCGAGGAGATGCGGGCGGCTAACGAGGTCAACCTGAAGATGGCCCCGCTCACGCCGGACCATCACTTCTACATCGACCAGGGCGCCAACGCCCACGTGCGCATGGTGCTCATCGCGATCGGCAAGAAGCTCGTCGCCCAGGGCGTCCTGGACGCTCCCGAGGACGTGATCTTCTTCCGGTACAACGAGCTGCGCGTGTTCATGGGGGACCCGTCCACCATGGACGGCCGTGCCCTGGTCGCGCAGCGCAAGGCCGAGCGGGCGAAGGCGTACACGTTCCGGCCCAGGGAGTGGGTCGGCACCGTCACGCAGTCGCAGCTCGACTTCCCGTACCTGAACCTGTGGGGCTTCCCCGACAAGTTCTACCGGAAGCCCACCACGGTCGCCGGCCAGTTCGCTGGCATCGGCGGCTCGCCGGGCGTTGTCGAGGGCACTGCCCGGGTGGTCCTGCGCGAGGACCAGTTCGATGAGGTCAAGGCCGGCGACATCCTCGTCTGCCAGATGACCAACCCGGCCTGGGTCGTGCTGTTCACAAAGATCACCGGTCTGGTGACCGACGCGGGCGGAACCGTGTCGCACCCCGCCGTGCTGTCCCGCGAGTTCGGCATCCCGGCCGTGGTCGGGTCGTCGGTCGCGACCCAGCAGATCAAGAACGGTGACCGGATCCGGATCAACGGGACGACCGGTCTGGTCGAAATCCTGGAAAGGGCCGCTCAGCCGAAGAGCGACCTGTTCGCGGTGTGAGAACTGCCCCGGCGGGGCCCTGGCGCCAGGCCACGGCCCCGCCGGGCACGGACCTAGCGAGGAGCAGATGAACGACAAGCTGCAGCTGTCGGAGGAGATGTCGGCTGGCACCGCACGGCTGCGGACCGACGTGCTCGGCAGCAGCCCGCGTGAGCACGTGCTCGACGACATGAGCTTCCTCAACTACCGCCTGGCCGATGTCCGCATCGAGCCGGCGGTGAGCCTGCCCGAGCCGGACATCGTGTGGCAGCAGGACGGGGAGACGTCGATCGGGTACGACGGCCGGCGGATGACGCTCACCGGGCCGTGGCCGGCCGGGCCGCTGCAGAAGGTGATCGTCGCCCTGCTCGCGCTGCGGATGGAGGCGGCCGGCCTGCATCCGTTCCACGCGTCGGCGGTCCGCTACTCCGGCAGGACCGTCCTGTTCCTCGGCGGCGAGTCGAACCACGGGAAGTCGATGGGCCAGATAGAGGCATGCCGCCGGGGTGCGCTGCTGGTCTCCACCGAGACGACCGTCATCGACGAAGCCGGGTATGCGGTGGTCGGCTCGAAGCAGCCGTTCATCGCCAAGCGCACCACCGGGACCGAGCGGGCCGACAAGGAGGCGCCGGATCGCGGCGTGCAGAAGTTCTTCGGGACCATGCCGGCCTGGGAGGTGTACCCGGACCCGAGCCCCGTCGACCTCGTGGTCGTCCCGGCGATCGACGGCAACTTCGACCCGGCCGTGGCCGAGATGATCCCGTTCGAGCGGCAGTTCCAGACGTTCTACTCGGTCCAGAACTACTTCCTGCTCAACGAGATCCTCGCCCCCGGCTTCGCGATGCCGCTCATCGACACCGGGGAGCTGCGGAAGGCGCGGGCCGCATTCGTCGCCCGCTTCTGCGCCCGCCCCTACTACTTCGCCCGGGCGGCGACGCCCCAGGTGCTGCTCGACCTGGTCGACAAGGTCCTGTGAGGGCCGGACGATGCGGACTCTCCACTATGAGCGCCCGGAGACGCTGGCCCAGGCGGTCACCCTGCTGCAGGTGCATGGCCCCGGCGCCAGGCTCCTGGCCGGCGGCACGGACCTGATCGTCGGCCTGCGGGCCGGAACGCTCCACCCGGATGTGGTCATCGACACCAAGCGCATCCCGGCGCTCCGCCCGGCCATCACCCAGGCAGACGGCCGGGTGTCGATCACCGCGGACACGGTGCTCACCGACGTTGCCGGTGACGAGCGCGTGCGGGCGAGCTTCCCGGCGCTCGCGGAGGCCGCAGCGGCGGTCGGCTCGGTCCAGATACGGAACCGGGCCACGCTGGCCGGCAACATATGCAACGCTTCCCCGGCCGCCGACACCGCCCCGCCGCTGCTGGCCTATGGGGCGCAGGTGGCGGCCTGCGGGCCGGGCGGGGTACGGCGCATCCCGGTCGACGGGTTCTTCACCGGCCCCGGCGAGACCGTGCTCGAGCCCGCAGAGCTGGTCATGGCGATCGAGCTGCCCGTGCCGGGCAGGCCGGCCGGATCCGCGTTTGGCCGGCTCACCCGGCGCCGCGGGGCGGACCTGGCCACCGTCAGCGTGTGCGCCTTCGTGGACGCGGCGGGCGTCACCCGGCTCGGCTTCGGGGCGGTCGGCCCGCGGCCCATGCTGGTCACCGACGACAGCGGCGTGCTGGCCGACCCGGCCGCCGACCCCGCGGCGCGGGCCGGCATGCTGGCCCATCTCGCGATGACGGCCAGCCCCATCTCCGACGTCCGCGCGAGCCGGGAGTACCGCATGAGCATGCTCCTGGTGCTCAGCCAGCGGGTGCTCGCCGTGGCGGTCAGACGACGAGCGGAAGGATGACTCCGATGTCGCGAACAACGCCGATCCGGCTGACGGTGAACGGCGTCCCCCGGCGGGTGGCGGCCGAGCCGCAGCACACCCTGCTCGACCTGCTGCGCGACGACCTCGGGCTGACCGGCACCAAGGAATGCTGCCTGGAGGGTGAGTGCGGGGCCTGCACGGTGAGCCTCGACGGCCGGATCGTCGACGCCTGCCTCGTGCTCGCCCCGGAGGCCGACGGGGCCGAGGTCACCACGATCGAGGGAGTGGCGGCGGACGGCAGCCTCACGCCGCTGCAGCAGTCGTTCCTCGACTGCGGCGCGGTCCAGTGCGGCTACTGCACTCCGGGCCAGGTGATGGCGGCCAGGGACCTGCTGGCGCGGATCCCGCACCCGTCCGTCAGCCAGATCCAGGAGGCGATGGCAGGCAACCTGTGCAGGTGCGGATGCTACCGGCAGATCACCGAAGCGGTGGTCGCGGCCAGTGCGGCGGCCGACCGATGAGCGGCATGGTCGGCAGCCCGGCGCTCCGCGCCGGCGGGCCGGCGCGGGTCACCGGCTCCTACCGGTACCTCGGCGACCTCCGCCTGCCCGGCGTCCTGCACGCCAAGCTGGTCACGCTCGACTGCGCCCGCGCCCGGATCCGCTCGGTCGACACCGCCGCCGCCCGGCGGGTGCCCGGCGTCGCGGCGGTGATGACCGCCGCCGACCTGCCGCAGCCGGTCCCCCGGTTCGGGCCCCAGTACCGTGACCGGCCGGTCCTGGCCACCGGCGAGACGAAGTACCACGGCGAGCCGGTCGCGGCGGTGGCCGCCGAGACGCTG
The DNA here is from genome assembly GCA_030038015.1 of Streptosporangiaceae bacterium. GTDB lineage: Bacteria > Actinomycetota > Actinomycetes > Streptosporangiales > Streptosporangiaceae > JASHPR01. Next base: position 4,429 of record JASHPR010000562.1, on the reverse strand, counting down.
GACGCCGCGGAGGAGGCCGCCCGGCTGGTCCGGGTCGACTACGAGGAACGGCCGGCCGTGTCCAGCCTCGCCGCGGCGCTCGCGCCCGGCGCGCCGCTGGTGCAGGATCCGGCGCTGCGCCCGGGAGACCCGCTGGCCGGGACGAACGTGCTGCACGAGCACTGCTACGGCTGGGGCGATGTCGGCTCGGCCGCCAGCGATCTCGTGGTGGCGGGCAGCTACACGTTCCCGATGGTCACCCACTTCGCGATCGAGCGCCATGGCTTCATCGCCGCCCCGGATGGCGACGGCATCAGGATCTGGAGCACGATCCAGCATCCGTACTGGCTGCAGCGGATCATCGCCGGGCTGCTGAACCTGCCGCTGGCGAAGGTTCAGGTCCTGGCACCCGACCCCGGCGGCGGCTTCGGCGGCAAGCAGCACGCCAAGTACGAGCCGCTCGTCGCGCTCATGGCGCTGCGCTGCGGCCGGCCGGTGCGCCTCATCCTCACCCTGGAGGAGACGTTCCAGGCGGTGCGGCGGAACTCCGCCGAGGTCCGCGTCCGGACCGGGTTCCGCTCGGACGGCACGATCACGTTCCGTGAGATCGAAGCGGACTACCTGCTCGGGGCGTACGCCGACATCTCCGACCGGGTGGTGGGCAAGGGCAGCTACATCTCCTGCGGCCCCTACCGCGTCCCGGCGGCCCGGATCGTGGCGCGCAGCGTGCTGTCGCACACCCCCCCGTCCACCGCCTTCCGCGGCTTCGGCACGCCCCAGGCGCTCTGGGCAGCCGAATCGAACCTGGACGAGGCGGCCCGGGAGCTCGGGATCGACCCTCTCGAGCTGCGCCTCCGCAACCTCCCCCGCGGCGGCGAGGTGTTCATCCCCGGCGACAGGCCGGCCGACGGGCAGTGGGAGCAGACGGTCAGGAAAGCGGCCGAGCTGGCCGGCTGGGGGACGCCGCTCCCGGCAGGACATGGCCGGGGGATCTCGCTCGGCATCAAATCGGGCCCGACGACCGGCCTGTCCTACGCCACCGTCCGGCTGCTCGCCGACGGCAGCGTCATCATGTCCGCCGGCACGTCGGACATGGGCCAGGGAGCCCGCACGGTGTATGCCCAGATCGTCTCCGACGAGCTCGGGGTCCCGGCCGACCGGATCACCCTGGTGATGGGCGACACCTCCGTTGTCTGCTACGACCAGCAGACCTCGGCGAGCCGGTCGACGGTGCTGATGGGGAACGCCGTCGTGGCCGCCTGCCGGGAGATCCAGGCGAAGGTGGCGGCCATGGCCGCCCGGCTGCACGGGGTCAGCGCGTCGGAGGTCGAGGTGGGACAGGGAACCGTCCGGCTGCCTGACCGCGAGGTCCCGATCACCGAGATCCTGAAGCCCGGGCTCGGCTCGCTCGGCGGGGAGGTGATCGGGAACGGCGAGAGCCGCAAGGAGGCCGTGCCCGGCCACCCGCTGAGCGGAAACGCCGCGTTCTACGAGTTCAACTGCACCGCCGTCGAGGCCAAGGTCGACGAGGGCACGGGCGACGTCACGGTTGTCCGTTACGCCACCGTCTCGGACGTGGGGAAGGCGATCAACCCGCTCCAGGTGCGCGGGCAGGACGAGGGCGCCGCGATCCAGGGCCTGGGGCACACCCTCATGGAGCATTACGTCCTCGACGAGTCCGGCCGGATCCGCAACCTCGGGGCGATCGACTACCGGATCCCGACGAGCATGGACCTCCCGCTGGACCTGCGCAGCGGCGTCGTCGAGAACGCCGACGGGCCCGGCCCGTACGGATCGAAGGGGATGAGCGAGGGCGCGCTGCTCGCCGTCGCGCCGGCGGTGGCCGCGGCCGTGACGGACGCGACCGGGGCCGTTATCCGCGACCTGCCGCTCACGCCGGAGCGGGTGTGGCGGGCCCTGTCGCAGCGGCCGCTGCGGGCGCCGGCCCGGCAACTGGCAAAGGAGATGCAGAGATGACCACTGAACTGAAGGCCGAGGTCGGGCGCATCGGCCAGCTGCCCGCCGACCGGATCGTCGAGGCGGCTCGCCTGGTCCGCCGAGGCCGCACCTATTCGCTGGCCGCGACCCGCTTTCCCGGCATGCCGCTGTTCCCCGGCCACCCGCCGTTCCAGGTCCTGAACTTCCGGACCCCGCGCGGCATCCGCACCGGCGGCCTCCATCCGTGGGGGCCGGTCAACGACGCCGGGCTCGGCTACATGGCCGAGTACGTCATGGCCACGTCCCACTCCGGGGCGCACATGGACGCGCTGGCCCACATGACGGTTGGCCCCGACTCGCACTGGTACGGGGGCGGCAGCGCGGACGCTGACCTGACCGACGCCGGCCCGGTCTTCGGCGACGCGTCGAAGCTGCCGCCGTTCTTCACCAGGGGCGTGCTGCTGGACGCTCCGGGGTACCGCGGCCTTGACTGCCTGCCCAAGGGCTCGCCCGTCGACGCCGCCGAGATGGACGCGATCTGCGCCGCGCAGGGCGTGGAGGTCAGGCCGTGGGACGTCGTCCTGATCAGGACGGGCTACATGGGGCTGTGGCCGGATGCCGCCCGGATGGCCGAGCACAAGACGCCGGGTCCCGACGTCACCGCGGCCCGCTGGCTTCTCGACCACGGAGTCGTCGCGACCGGAACGGACACCGAGACCTACGAGGTCCAGCCCGCACCCGACATGGGGACCCCGGCCAACCCGCAGCCCGTCCACACGCTGCTTCTCATCGAGAACGGCGTGCACCTGATGGAGAGCCTTGATCTCGAGGCGCTCGCCAGGGACAAGGTCTACGAGTTCCTCTTCGTGGCCCTGCCCCTCAAGATCCGCGGTGCCACCGCCTCGATGGTGGACCCGCTCGCCGTCGTCTAGGAAACAGGTGAGGTCGGTCATGTCTACCGTCACGACCCGCGAGGCGCCGAGCCCGGCGCCGCCGGGCCTGCCAGGAACCATGCAGGCGCTGGTCGTCACCGAACCCAGCCGCTTCGAGATCCGCGAGGTCCCGGTTCCGCAGCCGGGGCCGGACCAGGTGCTCGCCCGGGTGCGGGCGGTGTCGATCTGCGGCACGGACGCGCACCTGGTCCGCGGCGACTACCCGGGCTTCTGGCCGCCCGCGTTCCCGTTCATCCCCGGGCACGAGTGGGCGGGCGACATCGTGGCGCTCGGCCCGGGCGCCGCCCGCTACGGCTGGAAGATCGGCGACCGCGTGGCCGGCACCTCGCATGACGCCTGCGGTGTCTGCCAGAAGTGCGTGGAGGGGCGCTACAACCTGTGCGAGAACTACGGCGTCCCCGGGCTGCACAAGCAGTACGGCCACAACGCCCAGGGCGCGGACGCGACCTACGTCGTGCACGGGGTGAAGGCCGTCTTCCGGCTGCCGGACGGGCTCAGCTATGCGGAGGGCGCGGTCATCGACCCGGCCTCCATCGCCCTGCACGTCGCCAACCGCGGCAAGATCCGGCCGGGAGACGCGGTGGCCATCACCGGCGCCGGCGCCATCGGCCTGCTGGCCGGCGACGCGGCACTCGTCCGCGGCGCGGCGCGCGTGATCGTGCTCGAGGTCAACCCGCTGCGGTCGGCCAAGGCCGGGGCCATGGGCTTCGAGACCGTTGACGGCAGCGTCGCCGACCCGGCGGCCGAGGTCCGCGCCAGGACCGGCGGGCTCGGGGTCGATGTGGTGCTCGAGTGCGCCGGTGTCCCGGCCGCGGTCCAAACCGGCCTCGCGATGCTGCGCCGCGGAGGGCGGTGCGCCGCCGTGGGCATCCCGGTGACGGGCGTCGAGGTGGCCATGCAGCGCATCGTGCTCGATGAGCTGGAGCTCGTCGGGTCCCGGGCCACCGCGGGCGAGATGCGCCACGTGATGCCGCTCGTCGAGCAGGGCCGCATCCGGGTGCGCGACGTCACGACCCATCACTTCGCGCTGGCCGACTACGGGAAGGCGCTGGCGACGTTCAACGACCCGGCAAGCGGAGCGATCAAGATCATCATTGAGCCGTAGCCGGGACCCGTGGCCCTGCGCACCGCCCGCGGGGCCAGGCCAGGGTCCCGCGAGAAAGGCGCGGCAGGGGAGAAGGGTGCTGCCAGGTGGCGACAGCGGTCGAGATGCCGAAGCTGGGCAATACCGTCGAGGAATGCCTGCTGACGGCGTGGCGCAAGCACAAGGGGGACGCTGTCGCGGCAGGAGACGTCATCGCGGACATCGAAACCGACAAGGCCAGCTTCGAGATCACTGCGCCGGCGGACGGCATCCTGCTCGGCACGTTCTTCGAGGAGGGCGCCCTGGTCCCGGTCTTCACCCCCATCTGTGCCATCGGCGCGGCGGGGGAGAGCGCCGAGCCCTTCCGGCCCTCCGGCGCCGCGGCGGGACCCCGCGGTGCCCCGGCCCCGCCGCAGGTGCAGGCGGCGCCGCCGCAGGTCCCGGTCCCGCCCCAGGCTCAGGCGCAGGTGCAGGC
>JASHPR010000561.1 GCA_030038015.1 Streptosporangiaceae bacterium | reverse complement strand
GCTGCGGCCTCCTCCGCGCCGCGCTGCAGCGCGGCGCGGTCGCCGAGGTCAGCGCTGACCCACGCGGCGGTCGCGCCTCCGGCGCGCAGCCATGCCGCCGTGCCCTCCAGGGCCCCGGTGCCGCGTGCGACGAGCACCACCCTGGCGCCGGCGCCGGCCAGGGCCCGGGCGATCGACCGGCCGATGCCGGAACTGCCGCCGGTGACCACGGCCACCCTGCCGTCGAGCGAGAACAGATCGCGGAGGTAACCGCTCATGGCCGGATTCTGCCGTGCTTGCGGACTATTAGCCGAGCGGCTTAATATTAGCAATATGGCTAATGAAACCGTGGTCTGCACGTACCGGGTCAGGCCGGACGCCGAGGAGCGTTTCGCCGAGTTGCTCGGGATCCACTGGCAGACCCTGCGCGACCTTGGATTCGTCACCGGCGAGCCGCCGCTGGTGCTGCGGGGCACCGACGAGGGCCTGACCTACATCGAGATCTTCACCTGGGTCGACGGCGGCTTCGAGCAGGCCCACGAGCACCCCGACGTGCTCATGATCTGGGAGGCGATGGACCCCCTGCTCGAGGAGCGGGACGGCCGGCCGAAGTGGGAGTTCCCGCACTTCGCGCGCGTCGCGATGGGAGCGTGACCGTCCAGTCCAGAGGGGCCGCCGACCTCGAGGCGCTTGATGCCGTCTTCGGCGCCCTCGCGCACCAGTCGCGGCGGACGATCCTGCTGGTGCTCCTGGCCAAGGGCGGGGAAATGACCTCAGGCGACATCGCCGCGAGGTTCGAGCATTCGTGGCCGACCACCACCCGCCACTTGAGGATCCTCGAGGACGCGGGCCTGGTTCACCCGGTGCTGCGGGGCAGGCAGCGCGTGTACCGGCTGGACGCCGCCAGGCTGCGCTCCGTGGCGGGCGGCTGGCTGGCGCGCTTCGACGAGCCGCCAGCCGGGCCGTCGCCTACCCGTGTGCGATAAATGCTGCTCCAGCAGCATTTATCGCACACGCGTACGGCTGGATGTGGCTGCTGGGGGTGGTGGTGGCTGGCGGGGGTGACGCCCGGCGGGCTGGTGGCTGGCGCTGGGGTGGATGTGGCTGCTGGGGTAGTGGTGGCTGGCGGGGGTGACGCCCGGCGGCCCGGTGGCTGGCGCTGCGGTGGATGTGGCTGTTGGGTGGTGGTGGCTGGCGAGGGTGACGGCGCCGCCCGGGTGGCGGTGGCCGGGGCGCTGTGGCCGGGTGGTTCGCGTAGCGGCGGCTAGAGGGCGGGGCGCGCGCCGACCAGGCTGAGCGCCCTGGCGGCGAGGCGGCAGCCGCTGGCCAGCGCCTCGTGCGGGGGCTTCTTGTCCAGCCAGGCCGGGAGGAAGCCGGCGCAGAACGCGTCGCCGGCCCCGGTCCCGTCCACGATCCGCTCGATCGGCGGCCCGGGAACCCGGAAGGGATCGGGGCGCCCGTTGGCGTAGAACAGGGCGCCTTCCGCGCCGAGCTTCATCACGACCTGCGGGTACCAGGCGTTCAGCACCCGCGCCGCCTGCTCTGGCTGCTCCCGGCCGGTCAGCACCCTGGCCTGGTCGGTGTTCACGAACAGCAGCGTCGCCCCGTTGGTGAGCTGCAGGAACGGCTCGGCGCCGACGCGCTCGAGCGGCGCCGACGACGCGCCGTCCACGGACACGGTCATCCCGGCGCGCTGGGCGTGGCTGAAAGCCGCGAGGGTCGCCCCCCTCGAGCCCTCGTTGAGCAGGGTGTAGCCGGAGATGTGCAGGTGGCTGCCCGGCGTGAACAGGTCCTTGGGCAGGTCATCCGGTGACAGCGCCGCGTTGGCTCCCGGGTCGGAGAGCATGGTGTGGTCGCCCTTGTGGGTGACCATCACCACGCAGGTGCCGGTGGGCCGCTCCGGGTCCATGACCAGCCTGGCATCCACGCCGTAGCCCATCAGCTCCATGTCCCTGTTGCGGCCGGCGATGTCGGCGCCGCGGCGCCCGACGAACGCCACCTCGGCCCCGTCGACAGCGAGCCAGGCCGCAATGTTCGCCCCGGAGCCGCCGCCGTGCATGGTCACCGTGGCTGGCGTGTCGCTGCCCTTGGCGAGCGGCAGCGCCGCATGCGCGACCGTGTCCGTCATGAGATCACCAACGACGACAACGCGCGTCATGTGCCGTCACCACCTTGATCACCAGACTGACCTGCAGAGCGCCGGGGAACGCTCCAGGCTCTTTGGGTGCTAGCGGATAGAACTTTACAGTTCCGGAGGGTGATCTCGCGCCGTTCACGTTCCGAATCCACGAATAGTGGCGATTCCGGTCAAGTGGGAAGAGTCAGCGCCCGCCCGGCGACCACCAGCACCGCCTCGTCCGACTCGGCGGCGAGGCGCTGGTTGAGCCACCCCAGCTGGTCGCGGAAGAGCCGGCCGGCCTCGGTCGGGGGATGGACGCCCGAACCCACCTCATCGCTCACCGCGACGACGCGCGCCGGGGTCTGCCGCCAGGCCTCCACGAGCTCGTCCACCTTCGCGGCGGTCAGCCCGGGCACCCCGGACCGCTGCTGCATCGTCATCACCGCGGCGAGCCACGTCCCCACCCCGTCGAAGAGCAGCGCCCCGGGCGCTGATCGCAGTGCCTGTGCCGCGTCGACGCTCTCCACCGTCTGCCACCACGGCGGCCTTCTTGAACGGTGCGCCGCCACCCGCTCGGCCCACTCGGAATCTGTGGCTGGCTGGGTCCCGGGCAGGTACGGACCCGCGGCCAGGTAGGTCACGCGCGGCTCGCCGGCCAGCCTGAGCTCCGCGTGCCGTGACTTGCCCGAGCGCGCACCGCCGAGCACGAGCACCCGGCGCGGCTGCGCCGCCGTCCCGGCCGGCGCGCCCTGCGACGTGGTCAGGACGTCGCCATCGCGGGGCGCGATCGCCCCCCAGAACGCGCACCGCCTGGCCAGCTCCTCCTCCGAGGACACCCGGTGATCGGCGTGCAGCACGGCGGCCACGGTCCCGGCGGTCACCAGCCCCTCGCTGCGCAGCGCGCCGAGCTGTGCCGGGTCGCCGAGCAGGTCGAGCAGCACGATGTCAAAGGGCGGGGAGCCGGCCGGCGGCCGCGGGGCGATCCCCGAGCCGTCGGCGGCCAGCAGCGTGCCGCCGTCCGGCCCGGTCACCGCCCAGCCGCCTGGCATGCGCCGCACCTGGTACCCGGGCGGAGGCACGCCGGAACCAACCTGCAGGACGCCGTCCGCGACCACGCGCGCGGGCGCCCTGACGCGGCCTGCCGCCTGCATCCGGGCGCAGGAGGCGCACCGGCAGCCGTGCCGCGGCCAGCCGCCGCTGCCCCCGGTGCCGGCCAAGCAGACCTCCATCGGCCTCCCCGCCTGCTCAGTGGCTAAGCTTTAGCCGCCGGGTAACCGGCCCGATCTTAACCATGAGGGGGAAGGCGCCGCAGTGAAGCGGAAATGGGAGGCGGGCAGGTCCCCGGGCTGCGGGCAGGGCCCCGGCAGGCGAGCGGGGAAGGCGCTGAGCAGGGCATGACCTGGACCTGGCAGCTGGAGAAGGCGGACGGGACTGTGCTCACCTCGCGCGGCCTGCCGAAGGAGAGCTTCGGCAGCCAGGGTGACGCCGAGAGCTGGATCGGCGAGAACTGGCGCACCCTGCTGGAGGCCGGGGTCGACCAGGTGTCCCTGCTGGAGGAGGGCCGGGTCGAGTACGGCCCGATGAGCCTGCACCCTGACGAGTGATCAGGGCCGTGACGGCGGGCTGGCCGTGGCGGCCGGATCCCTGACGGTCCCCGGGCCCAGGATCTCATCGATCCGGCGCATCAGCCCGGCGTCCAGCCGGACGCCCGATGCCCGGGCGTTCTCGCGCACCCGCTCCGGCCTGGTCGCGCCCACGATCGCGGCGGAGACGCCCGGGTTCTGCAAGGTCCGGGCGACCGCCAGCTGCGCGAGCGTCAGCCCGGCCTCCGCGGCGGCCGGCCTGAGCCGCTGCACCCGGCCCAGGATGTCGCCGCTGCTATCTGCTCGGCGCGCCACTCGGACACGCCCACGTAGAGCACCTTGCCCTGGCGGACCAGGTCGTCGAACGCGCGGAGCGTCTCCTCGAGCGGCGTCTCGTGGTCGTAGCGGTGCGCCTGGCAGAGGTGAGGTCCAGGTAGTCGGTCTGCAGCCGCCGCAGCGAGCCGTGCGCGGACTCCATGATGTGCTTCCGGCCGCGTTCCGGCGCCGCCGCGGGCGCCGTGGCTCAGATCTTGTCGCCCGGCTTCACCCGCGGGGCCGGCATGCGCAGCCTGCGCAGCTGGGTCCCCCGGATCGCCACGTACATCCGGACGCCCCGGGTGCTCTCGCCGGGGAAGCGCTGATGGGCAAGCTTGATCACCCGGCCGCCAGTGAACACGCTCTCGGTCACGATCACCAGCAGCATCGCCAGCACGGCGTAGTCGAGCACGGCCGTCTTGCGCAGCGCCGGGACGAACAGCAGGACCACCAGCACCAGCACCCCGAACATGTAGTACTCACTGAGGCTGCGCCTTGAGTCCACGTAGTCACGGGCCAGCGCCCTGACCGGGCCCTGGTCCTTGCGCGGCAGCGCCCAGTTCTCGCCGCGCCGCATGGCTTCCATCTTGCGGTTGCGCGCGGCGCGGTCCCGGTCGCGCGTCTGCTGGCTGGCGGCCTTCCGGTCGGCGGGCGCGGAATACGGCTGCCTGCGCCGGCGCTCCGCCTCGCTTCGTTTGGGCGTCGGCCTGCCCTTGCCCTGCGTCACGCCAGCCCGCTCGGTCGCCTGGTCGGCGGCGGGCGGCTGCGAATCCTGATCGGGCAGCTCAGGCGCATCGGCTGAACGTCGTCGGAACACGTGCTCAAGCATACCGGGGCGAACCCCGCAGACCGCCAAGCTCGCGCGCTGCCAGCGCGGACCCGGCGTGGCTGACGGCCACTGGGATGACTCACCTTGCTGGCAGTCGTAGGGTGGAAACGAGCACCTGTCGGCAAGATCCCTTGACTTGACTTGACTTGCGCAGTAACTGGTTTCACGCCGCTTCCGCAGCGCTAGCGGCGAAAAGGATGAGGGGATGGTCGCGCCTATGAGCGTGATGAAGCGGGTTTCTATGTTGTTCCGCGCCAAGGCCAACAAGGCACTTGACCGGATGGAGGATCCAAGAGAAACCCTGGACTACTCCTACCAGACGCAGCTTGAGCTCTTGCAGAAGGTCCGGCGCGGCGTGGCCGACGTGGCGACCTCGCGCAAGCGCATTGAGCTGCAGATCAACCAGCTGCAGCAGTCGTCGGACAAGCTGGACCGGCAGGCCAGGGACGCGCTCTCGGTTGGCAGGGAGGATCTTGCCAGGGACGCGCTGACCCGGAAGGCGGGGCTGCAGGGCCAGCTCACCGAGCTGAACACGCAGTACACCACGCTGCAGGGCGAGGAGGAGCGGCTGACCGGTGCCTCGCAGCGGCTGCAGGCCAAGGTGGACGCCTTCCGGACCAAGAAGGAGACCATCAAGGCGACGTACACCGCTGCCGAGGCCCAGACCAGGATCAACGAGGCCTTCACCGGCATCTCCGAGGAGATGGGCGACGTCGGCCTGGCGATCCAGCGCGCCGAGGACAAGACCGAGCAGATGAAGGCGCGTGCCGGTGCGATCGACGAGCTGATGGCGTCGGGCGCGCTCGACGACATGGTGGGCGGGCCCCGTGACGACATCCAGGCCGAGCTGGACCGGATGGGCGCCGGCCAGGACGTCGAGGCCGAGCTTGCGCGGATAAAGGGCGAGCTGGGGCAGGGCAGCGCTCCCCGGGAGATCGAGGGAGGCGTGAACAGCTCCGACCGGCCGGCGGCGGGAGCCGCGGACGCGGCCATCGACGGCCAGGCGGCGCAGCCGTCCCCGCCGGCCGAGCCGGCCGAGCCTGCCGAGCAGCCGCAGGCGGGTGACACGGCATGATCGTCCGGATCCTCGGCGAGGGTCAGCTGAGCGTCGACGACTCGGCCGCGGACGAGCTGAACGAGCTCGACGCCAAGCTGGAGGCGACCGTCGACCGGGGCGACGAATCTGGTTTCGGGCCGGCCCTCGAAGAGCTGCTGGCGCGGGTCCGCGCGATCGGCAGCCCGGTCGAGCCAGGGTCTCTCCAGCCGTCCGAGCTGATCCTGCCCAGTGAGGGCGCGACCATGGCCGAGGTCCGCCAGCTGCTCGCGGACGACGGTCTCATCCCTGGCTGACGGCGGGCCGCTTGTCCCTGACGGCGGCCCGGCTGGGCAGCCCTGCCAGCCGGGCCGCCGCGCCAGGAACAGCCCTGCCGCGCCAGGAACAGCCCCGGCCGCCGGCCCGTTATATCGAATGGCCGGGTATGCTGCCCGGCTGGCCGGACGCTGCCCCCGCAGTCCATGCGTTTCGTGCAGACCAGTCCGGCGGCTGCGATGTAATGGAGTAAGACGGCTCGCCGGATGAGCCGCAACGAAAGGGAGGCGCCGCAGATGGCGCGCACTCGCTATGCAAGCGACCCCGGGCTTGTCGCGCGCATGGGCGCGACGATGTTCCTGCTCGGGGCCGCGCTGGTTGGGTTTGTCATTGCCCTGTACTTCGTGCTGTTCGCCTACGCCGACCGGCACGGCGGCGCCAGCGGCAGCAGCGACGGGCTGGTCGTGATCTCGGTGCTGATCGGCCTGGCCATCGCGTTCGGCGGCTACTGGTGGTCCGACAAGATCGCCCTGAGCACCGCGAGGGCCCAGCTGGTCAGCCCGCAGCAGGCCCCGGAGCTGCACGGCATCATCGACCGGATCTGTGCGCTGGCCAACATGCCCAAGCCCCGCGTGGCCATCTCGCCGATGAGCGTCCCGAACGCGTTCGCCACCGGCCGCAGCAGCAAGGTGGCCGTGGTCTGCGTGACCCAGGGGCTGCTGCAGCGCCTGGACGCCAAGGAGCTCGAGGGCGTGCTGGCGCACGAGATGTCCCACGTGGCGCACAAGGACGTCGCGGTGATGACGATCGCGTCGTTCCTGGGCATCATGGCCGCGCTGCTGGTCCGGATGGGCTTCTACGCCGAGCTGTTCGGCGGCGGCCGGGGCCGCGGCGGCCGCGGCGGCAACAACGCGGGCGGCGGATACACCGCGCTGATCATGCTGGCCGTCATGGCCATCGGCATCGTGACCTACGCGGTCAGCTTCCTGCTGATCCGGATGCTGTCGCGGTACCGCGAGCTGTCCGCCGACCGGTCCGGCGCGCTGCTGACCGGGCAGCCATCGGCGCTGGCCAGCGCGCTGGTAAAGGTTACCGGCGACATGGCCAAGATCCCGACCCGCGACCTGCGGCAGGCCGAGCCGCTGAACGCCTTCTACTTCACCCCGGCGCTCTCGGGCCGGGGCAGCGTTCACAACCTGTTCTCCACGCACCCGAGCCTGGAGAAGCGGCTGGCCCAGCTGGACAAGATCGCTAAGCAGCTCAGCA
>JASHPR010000560.1 GCA_030038015.1 Streptosporangiaceae bacterium | reverse complement strand
TATCTGGACAGTGTCTACGCCGTAAACCCGGCACGAACTTCCTTGTCGCTGCTGTTTTTAGAACTAAACGGCTACTTCGTGAACGCTGTGCGGTTACATGTAACCGCCGCAGACGTCCTGGTCAGACGCGGCGTAGACGGTGAGGACTCCAGATAAGTCCCGCAAGCGGCACATCGCCGTCGATGCGCTCGGGCTGCTGCTGGCCGTGCTAATCACCGCCGCCGGGATCCAGGACCGCGACGCCGCCAGGCCCTTGCTATGGAACCTCAAGCGCGCCTTCCCCTCCGTCAAGCTGGCCTGGGCCGACAGCGGCTACGCCGGCCAGCTCGTCACCTGGGCGAAGACCAAGATCCGCCTCACCCTTCAGATCGTCAGGCGCACCGAGCAACACAAGTTCATCGTCTTGCCGCGACGCTGGGTCGTCGAGCGGACCTTCTCCTGGATCACCAGGTCACGGCGCACAGTCCGAGACTACGAGCGGCTCCCCGCCCACCACGAGACCATCATCCACTGGGCCATGATCATCGCCATGAGCCGCCGCCTCGCCCGGCTCCGGCGGCAAGCCCAGCCTCACGCCACCTGAACGGCTGACCCGAGACTTCGATCATCCAGCGCGCGGACCCGCCACCCGGCACCAGAGAACACGTCCGCCGTGCCTGTGCCTGCGATCCCGGCCGGGGTGAGTAGCCCGCGCGAAGCCTGGCCATAGACCAGAGACCAGCCGGCACTTCATGCTGGGGAAACCCTCAGCATGAAGACGGGTGATTACCGCGTTCCCGGCGAGAGCCCCGATCCATAGCGTGATGAGCGAACACAAGCATGCGCGCCCGTCGCCGGGCGTGGGTCCCCGCCTGCGAACTGGAGGTCAGCACGGTGAACGCGGTGAACCCGGAACGGTCCGGCCACTCGCCGTTGCGCACGCTCGGCGTCGGCCTGGCCGGGATGCTCAGCGTGTACCTGATCGGACGGGGCATTGCCGAGTTCTTCACGGTCAACTACTCAGATCCAGCCAGCTACCGGTACGACTGGGGCGGACCGAGCCTGGCTGGTGTGTTCGCCGTGCACAGCGGCCCGGCCGTGCTGGTCGTGCTCGGCTGGACGGTCTACCTGCGCCGCAGGCGGCGCACCCGCAGCGGGGACCGCCACTGATCGGCCCGCATGAAGGGGTGCCGTTAACGGACGTGTCATAAGCCCCAAACGAGCTGGCCAGGCGGGCAGCAGGCCCGGGAGATCAGAGATCATCTCTGTAGTTTCTGGCTCGCTGGGTTAGGTGACTTCCCGCCTGCACAGGTGATCGGTGCGCTGTCGCCACCCGTGGTAGGCCCTGAGCGCGTCGGCACGCTGCCGCGGTGCTGCGGCGAGGTAGGCGCGCAGAGCGGCGCCGTCCACCATTCCGCGGGCGGCACGCGTAGGCCAGCCGGAGGACCGGGTGCCAGCGCCACGTGAGGATCCAGGTCGCACCCTCGATCCCGTGCTGCATGGTGAGGCCGGGCTTGCCGAGCTGGCGGCAGGTGTCCCGGGGGTCGGGGAGGATCGGTACAGTATCCTCCGGTAAGCCGTTCGGTCAGTTCGCCCGTTCGGTGGCCGCTGCGGTCGCGTCGTCGGGCTGAAGTGCGCGGTACAGGGCTGGAGCGCGATATCGCCGGCCAGGCGGCGTAGGCCGTGCGTGAGCTGAGCGACCTGACCGCGGACGGCGCGTATTTCGCGGGCCTGGATGACGTCCGCGACGTGATCGCGAGCCTGCGGCGGATGAGTCAGGACCTGCCGCGCTTGTGCGAGCAACTGGCCCCGCATCATGGTGGCGCAGTGCGAGGACGGGCACCTGGGTCCGGATCCTGAGTTCTGGGTGACCGACGCGGTCGAGGCGCTCGCCGCGCACCGGCGGGGCCGCGGATATGCTGGGCGCCGCCCTGGCCCAGGCTGGCCGGGCCCCGTCGGGGCTGCGGCCCTCGTCCTGATCGCTATGCGGGGCTGATCTCCAAGGGGATTGCCTTGCTCAGGGTCTGCCCTACCGGTGAGGTGGCAGCGACCGTCGCGTGCAGTTCGGCGACCGCGTCCTCGTCGGCGTCGGTGTCCAGGTGGACGGCGACTCGGATGGCGGAGAATCCGGCGTGCCCGTCGGCTAGGCCGAGCAAGGCGTGCAGGTCGAGGTCACCGTCAAGGTCGATGCGCAGGGCGCGGATCGTGATGCCCGCCGCTGAGGCGTTGATGGCGTAGCCGACGGCGAGGCAATTGCCGAGCGCGGCGAGAAGCTGCTCGACCGGGTTCGGCGCGCTGTCCGTGCCGCCCATCCCTCTGGGCTCGTCGGAGGCGATCGGCGCGAACCTGCGGACCGCGGCCTCGCTGCGGAAGGCACCGGTCCAGCGGACCTCGGCGGACCACGTGGTCTGGGCGGCCGAGGGGCGTTGCCTGATTTTCTCGACCAGGGCACCCAGGGCGCCCAGGTCGACCAGGTTGAGGTGACCACCGGTGGTCATCGTCATGCCGCCATTCTCCTACCGTGCACGGCTCGGCGATAGTGGTTGACTGCCGTCCGGCCGAACGCCGCCCGGTCGGGGTCTGGCCAAGTTCGAGGCGACCCGGCGGGCTGGTCGGCTGGGAGTACCGGCCTCAGTAACTGAAGGTTGTCGCTCCCTCGTCCCCGATCCACTCCCACAGCTGGACGCTGCCCGCCAGCTCGGCGTTGGGCAGCAGGCCGCCCTTGTCAAGGTGCTTGGCGTTGAAGCAGACCGGGCAGACCATGAACCGGCCCCGGGCCTTGTCATACCGCGCCAGCAGGTCGGGCAGGGGCGGGCAGCCCTCGCAAGCGACGCCCGCCGCCACGCCGTCCAGCGCCAGCCGGACGGCCTCCTTGGCCTGGAACATCAGGGTCGGCCGCCCCGATTCGACGGCGCCGACCGCGACCAGGAACGCCACGGTCACCTTCTCCGGGTCCTCCAGGCCGGTGCTGAGACTGATCACTGCCTTTCCCGCCATGACTGGCCCCTCTCCTGCGGTGCCACTGCGGCCGGCCGGGCCAGCCGGGCTCGGCTCCGGCCTAGTTAGCACGATCGTTCGTCCACCGCCGGCTGGGCCTCGGCGGCGACGGCAACGCCGGGGGACGGTAGGGTCGCGCCTCCGGCCGCCCGGCTGCCGGTGCCCGGCCATCATCCCGGGCCGCCGCCCGTAAGTCCCTGATCTGTGTGAGCCCGCTCATGCAAGGCCCGAACG
>JASHPR010000050.1 GCA_030038015.1 Streptosporangiaceae bacterium | reverse complement strand
TTTGGGGTCGTTGATGACGGTCTCGATGCGCAGGGCGACGCCGTCTTTCAGGTACTGCTTGACCCGGGAGTTCTTATAGAACACGTTCAGGGTGACCAGGGTGCAGTACTGGTCGATCTTGGTCTTGAAGCCGCCGCCGGGCGGCGCGATGGTGGGGCGGCCCAGCCGCTGGCCGCGGCGGAACAGCAGCTCGACGTTCTCGGGCCGGCCCAGGTCCATGTTCTCGCACAGCAGCGCCTCGAAGAACGCGCGGGCGTGGACATCGTCGTCGAACACCAGGGTGCGGGAGGTCTCCACCTGGCGCATGCTCAGCTCCCACCAGAACCCGGCCGCGCGGTCAGCGGCGTCCAGCGGCAGCGGGATGGCGGCCATCCACCGGTCGAACCAGGCCTGCACGGTGCCGGGGCCGAACCGGTCGCAGATGCGCTGCAGCAGTGCCGGGTCCTGGCAGGAGGCGAACCCGTTGGACAGCGCGGCGAACCCCAGGCCGATCTTGCGGGCCTGCCGCTTGGCCCACTCGTGCCCGTTGACCCATACCTTGACCGGATACGGGAAGCAGGTGCAGATCTTGATAAACCCCGGCCCCATCTGCTGGTCGAAGATGTAGACGTAGAACACCGAGACCCGGCGCTGTTCCCTGGTGAAAGAGAACTGCGGGCACCGGCCCGGGTCGGTGTCGCGCTTGCGCGCGGTCCACACCAGCTGGAACTCCTGGGCGCAGCCGATGGCCACCACCTGCGACCGGCCGGCTGCCTCGGCGGCCTGCAGATACGGGGCCATCACCTCGGCCTTGCGCTCCCCGGCCCTGAAGCTGATCACCGGGATGCCGCTGACCCGCGCCCAGTCCTTGACCTCGCGCCGGAACTTCTCCCCGATCGGCTCGAACAGCGCCGGGGACACGATCGGCTTGCCCCGGTGATCGTGGAAGAAGTACACCACCCCACCGGGCGTCTGCAGTCTGGCAACGTAGCCGTTCAGATACACCCGGTCCAGGCAAGAGACATCCAGCCCGACATGCCCCGCGACCACGTCCGCAGCAGTCACCACTCCCGGCCCGGCCAGTCCCGGACGGTCACCCTCAACACCCTTCGCACGCGCATCCACGGCCTGAGGATGATCCCGCGGTCAGTTCCGTGCAGGCAGAACTACCGAACTTGGCGGTCCGAGGTGGAGCCTCTCTGGACGAGTAAGTCCGAAGTCTGGTGAGCCGTAAAGGGTGAGGGTCTCGTTGCCGGTGTGTGACCAACGACATCGAGACCCTCATTACCGCACTGTATGTGAAGATCGACGACGAGCTGGGCGGGCCGCGGTTGCTGGGCCGCCCGCCGGTGCTGACCGATTCTGAGCTGGTGTGCCTGGCGGTGGCGCAGGCGCTGCTGGGCTTCACCTCCGAGGCGCAGTGGCTGCGTTATGCCCGTAAGCACCTGGCCGGGATGTTCCCGTACCTGCCGCAGCAGTCGGGGTACAACAAGCGGCTGCGAGCCGGGCTTGGCCTGGTCAAGCGGGTCATCCGCATGCTCGCCCGGTCGAGCGACTTCTGGCTGGATGCCTGCTGGATCGCAGATTCCACCCCGGTGCCCTGCGGGATGTCGCGGTCCACGGTGCAGCGTTCGGATCTGGGCGGCTGGGCCGGCTATGGCTACTGCGCCTCGCACTCGCGGTTCTTTTGGGGACTGCGGCTGTATCTGGTGTGCACCCCGGCCGGGATGCCGATCTTGTGGGCGCTGGCCGATCCCAAGCTCGGTGAACGGGAGGTGCTGGCCGCCATGCTGGAGGCCGAAGCCGATGTCGTGGCCGGGCATGACGGCATCTTGCTGATCACGGACAAGGGCTTCGCGGGGCGGGACTTCGAGCAGCTGCTGGCCAGCTACTCCATCACACTGCTGCGCCCCTCCCGCGCCGATGAGCAGGCCCGCTACGGCGAGCCGATGCTCAAGAAGGTCCGCCAGCTGATCGAATCGGTCAACGACACCCTCAAAGGCCAGCTCGACCTCGAAGGCCACGGCGGGCGCAGCTACGCCGGCGTCGCCATCCGCGTCGCCCAGCGCATCCTGGCCATGGCCGCCGCCATCTGGCGCAACAACCAGACCGGCGCGCCCGTCACCCGATCCTTGATCGCCTATGACCACTGAACCCATAAGGACTTACTCGTCTAGGGCTCGGGATCCTGTTCAAGCACCAGGCCGGGCCCGCAGCCGAAAGCCCGGCGCTGGCGAACGGCACCCCGCAGACGATCGGCATCTCTGTGAGCCAGCCAGGGGCCACAGTGCAGCTGACGGCTGGCATCACGTGGAACCCCAGTCAGCCCGGGCAGGCCGAGGAGACCCTCTATGCATCGGTCGGGGACGCGAACGTGGCCCCGACGACGAGGGTGCTCCTCACGTCGACTGTCCGGCCATCGGGCAGCGATCTGGTTCAGCCTTCGGCTGTTTACACCGGGAGGAATCTAGTCCGCGGCTCTCCAGAGTGGGCATGGAGCCTCACCGTCGCGCAGCTCGATTCGGCCTCCAGCCCGTATGGCTCCCCGGTCGCTGATTTCACGCTTCCCCAGGTCGCCCAGGTAACGGGCGGTAGCGTCTTTGTGCACCTGCCAGCGCTCGCCTCCAATGTGTCACCGTTCCCCTCTATGCCCATCGAGATGACCGAGCAGACTGCTTCCTCCGCGGCAGCGCCGATCCAGGATGTGGTTACTTCACCGGCGCTCGTTGATCAGGCCGATGCCAGCAGCGCCAGCTACAGCGGCAGCAGCGCCAGCTACGTGGGCGCGGCGCCAGGATCGTCCCGGGAGCTCTATTACCAGCCCCAGACCCTCATGACGACCGAGACGATAAACGGGCTGAGGCCATACCTGCAAAATGCGGTCATCGACAGCAACCTGCCAGGGAACGGGACCCTGCAAGGGGAGACGTACGTATGGCAGGCAACCGGATGGCTGGAGGGTTATCTCAGCGCCACGGAGGTAAGCACCAGCGGCGCGGAAGCTAACGACGACTTCTATGCCGGCCTGGCCTTCGCAACCGCCGCTGCCTTGGCTGTTGCATGTGCGCAAGAACTCAAGGACACGACGAGGTCACCGAGGCGGCGTCGCCGGCGTCCGGATTCCCCGCCCGCAAACGAGCCAGCTCCGGGCCCTGCTGGACGTTAGCGGACGGCTGGACCAGGCGCCCCGCGTCCACTGTGGCCCTTAGACCGTCAGCGGGCGAGGTTCGTCCCGCTGGCCGCCTGGCGGAACGCAGCGACGGCGGCCTGGTCGCCTTCGAGCCGCCAGTCCTGGCGCAGTACGCCGCCGTGCTGGTCCACGTCGAACCACACCGAGCCGAGCAGGTGCTGCCGGGCGATGCCGCTGAACACCGCGGCGATGTCCTGCGGCTTCTTCCCGGTGCCCGGGCCCACGCCGACCTCGGACAGCAGGATCGGCTTGTCCGTGAACGCGCGCACCCCGTCCACCGCCGAGCCGAACACGCTGCCGTAGGTGTCGGACGGCCTGACGAAGTAGCCGTCGATGCCCACCCAGGTCACGTACGACGCGCCGGGCCAGTACGGCCGCATCGGCGCGGTCCCGGCGTGGCTGACCGTCCACATCCAGGTCACCTTCGTCGCGCCGGCCGCGCGGATGGTGCTGACCACACGGCGCCAGGCAGCCACCCAGGTGGCGGCGGGCACGTGGCCCGCGCCCCAGCTGTACCAGTTGCCGTTCATCTCGTGCGCGAAGCCGATCACGACCGGGTGGCCGAACGCGCGGAGCTGCTCGGCATACGAGTGCAGGTAGCCGTCGTACTGCCCGGACGCGATCTTGGCCAGGCTGATGCCGGTCGGCTGGATCTGCACGATGAGCTCGGCACCGTGCGCGCCGGCCTCGCGGGCGAACCGGGCGGGGAACCCCGAGCCCCAGCGGCTGTAGTAGAGCAGCAGGTTGGGCCGCTCCCCCGTCGCCGCCGTGAACCGCGTGACCGGCTGGAACGACGACGGCGTGCCGGGCTCGTACACGCCGAGGTACCGCGCGGACGTCGGCGGCGGCTCGGTGAACAGCCGGTACCCAACCCACGCGGCGATCAGCACGGCCACCAGCAGCACGAGCCCCCGCCTGGCCCGGGCCCCGAGCGTGGGCTTGGTGCTGGCCGCGGGCGCGTGCCTGGTCATCACGAGGTGATCACCTCGATCCTCGACTCGCGGGTGACCCATCCCTGCCGGAAGCAGGTCGCGATCCCGTACAGCCGGATGGGCCGCAGCACCACGGTCATCCAGGCCATTGCGAACGGTACGAGAAAGTACGCCTCGAGCCGGTCCAGCCATCTCTGGTCGCTGCGCCGGATCGCGAACATCCGCACCGCCACGAGCCAGCCCCAGACGGCGCCGACATACAGCACAGAGATCGCGAACCCGCGCGCGTGCCGCCAGTCGACGATCACCGCGCCGAGCAGCGCGACGAACGCGAAGAACCACCAGGTCGGCAGCACCGTGAACCACCAGCCCCAGGACCACACCGGCAGGTAGCGGATCCGCCAGACGTTCCGCACCGACGACCCGCGCATCCACCGGATCCACTGTCGCATGGTGTGCGAGAACGTCTCCGGGTACATGGCGAAGCAGGCCGCGGTGGGCTGCTGCACCGCCCGGCCGCGGCCGAGCGCGAACGTCGTGAGCATCGAGTCGTCCCCGAGCATCACCGGATGCCCAAAGAACGTCTCGCCCACATAGGCATCGACCGTGTCGTGGATCAGGTCAGCGCGGTACAGGGCGAAGGTGCCCCGGTTCACCAGGACGTTGCCGCCCGCCACGTTCTGCGCCGAGCAGGTGATGAACTGCCAGACCAGGGTGTTCACGCTCTTCAGCTTCACCAGCAGGCTCTGGCTGTGGTTCGCGGCCAGCTCGATCCCGGCGACCGACTGCACCCGGTGGTCCGCGAACGGCTTGAGGCCCTCGCGGATCGCGTTGTGCTCCAGGCAGGTGTCGGAGTCCACGGTGATGAAGATGTCCGCGGTGTGGTCGCCGCGGAAGGTCAGGGCGTGCGCGCTCTTCTTGCCGCCGTTGGGCTTCCCCACCCAGCTGAAGTCCACCCGCGGGTCGTGGTGCTGCTCCCACCAGGTCTTGACCTCGGTGTAGTCCACGGCCGAGCCGTCGTCGACGACCTGCACCCGCTCCGGCAGCCTGGCCTGGGTGAGCAGCGAGTACACGGTGCGGTCCACGATCTCCGGGGCCTCGTTGTAGACCGGGACCGTGACCGTGACCTTCAGCCGGTCCAGCCCCGCCTGCTGCTCCGGGGTCACCGTGTACGGCCGCTCCAGCCAGGACAGCAGCCACTGCAGCCCGACGGCTGCGAACGTCACCGTCCACAGCACCGTGAGCAGCCGGTAGTGCACCCAGTAGTCCATGTACCACGCGTGCCGGGCCGCCGCCGCGGTCAGCACCAGGGTCACGCCGAGCGCCCGCAGCCACCACCTGGGCCGCCGCACCTCGACCCGGGGGATGTCGTGCTCGTGAGTCAAAGGTCGTAGAGTCCCTTCCCCCGGCGCCATCCCAGCCGTATCAGCGCGACCACCACCACCGTCAGGGGGATCGAGGCGGCGAAGCACCAGCCGACGACGTGCAGGAACGGGGTCGGCGGCGTGACCGGCAGCAGGTAACTGAGCAGGGTCTTCATCGTGCTCCTCGTGGCGTTGGGGACTCGTAGTGCCAGATCAGGAAGAAGTTGCTGCTCGCACCGTCGCGCCACGGGATCTTGGCGATCAGGTGGTAGCCCGGGTTCGCCCGCACCGCATCGAGGACCGCTGTCTCGTAGCTGAGCTCGTCCGGGAACGAGAAGTCCAGCTCGACATCGTCGAAGTAGTGGTGGCTCAGGGCGAGGCGGAGCGCGGGGATGCCGGTCAGATCCTTTCTCTCCGGCACGTCCCAGTAGGAGAAGCCCTTCAGCGTGTACGTCCGGCCCGGCGGCAGCCCGAGGTAGTAGCGGAAGACCTCGTCCTCCTCGGCCAGGATCGGCCGGCGGGTGCCTTTCACCACGCGGCTCATCGCCGCAGTGGCATGAGCGGAATCGGGCCACCGTTCGTCAAACGTGCGGGCCTGCAGGAAGCCCAAGCCGAGCACGACGGCCGCGGTGGCCGGCGCGATGCGCCACTTCCAGTACTTGCTGTCCTGCATGGCGCGGTCGAGCACGTACCCGGCGGCGATTGCGCCGAACCAGGCGCCGAACGCGACATGCTTCTCCAGGCTGGTCGACGTGTGGATGCGGGCCTGCTCCAGCGGCGCGAGCAGCACGGCCACGGCGAGCACCGCGCACAGCACCTGCTCGCGCCGCCCGCGAGCGATCACCACCGCGCGCAGCGCGAGCAGCAGCACGATCCCGATCCACGGCGCGGCGTCCCGGAGCACGTTCCCGGCCGGAACGGGGCCTTCCTGCCGGGCGAGCGTGGTGAACAGGATCCCCGCCACGTACGACGGCCCGCCGAGCCGGAACACCGCCACCCAGATCGCCGCGCTGGTGTAGGCCAGCAGCCGCAGCGCGCGGAAGCTGCTCCGCAGCCAGCCGCCGCTGGTCGCGGTCAGCGCGGCGAGCAGGATTACCACCGGGTCCCACAGCGCGGTCGCGTACTTGGTCGCGTCGGCCAGCGCCAGCACCATGGCGGCAACGATCAGGAAGGGCTCGCTCGCCCAGGCCCGTGCCTCGATCGCCAGCCATGACGCGAGCGCGAGCAGGAAGATGGCCATCGCGTCGTAGGTGGCAAACGACCCAAGGAACTGGACCGGGCCGAGGAACGCGAACACGGCGGCCGCGCAGACCCCGGCCTTGCGGCCGAACAGCCTGGCGGTCGCGTCGTACAGCAGCACCGTGGTGCCGAGCATGAACGCCAGGGACAGCAGCCGCGCGGCGGCCAGCCCGCAGATGGAGTCGGCGATGGCGCCGAGGACCGGGTAGATGACCGGCGCGCCGGAGAAGTACCGCTGGAACTGCGGAAGCGGCGTGCCGTGCAGCAGGTGCGCGATCTCCAACTGCCCGGACCAGAGATAAAGGGCCTCATCGCTGAACGCGGTGTTCGCCCACACCAGGCGTGCCGACAGCGCGGCCTGGGTCGCGAGGACCGCCAGCAGGAGAGGCGGGACGCTGGCGGGCCGGCACGCCCGGTGCCGGTGCCGCCGGGGCGCCGGCACCGGGAGGCCCATGGCGGCGGGCTGCAGATTGAACACGACACCCGGTA